>DASSJF010000080.1 GCA_035691305.1 bacterium | reverse complement strand
GTTCAGTAGCGAATGCGCGGGTTGAGGGCTGCATACGACAGGTCGACCGCGAGATTGACGAGCGTGAAGATCGCCGTGTAGACGAGCACCGCCGTCTGGATCACGGTGTAGTCTCTCTGTAAGATCGCGTCGACGGCGACGCGCGCCATGCCGGGGATGTTGAAGATGACTTCGACGACGAACGCGCCGGTGATCGCGTAGCCGAACGCCATCCCGATCGTCGTGACGATCGGCAGCGCCGCGTTGCGCATCACGTGGCGGGCGAGGATCGCGCCCCCGCGGAGCCCTTTGCTGCGCGCCGTCCGGATATAGTCCTCGGTCAGGACCTGGCGCACGCTCGCCCGGCTGATCCGTGTGATGTACGCGATCGGCGCGGCCGCCAGGACGGCCACCGGCAGCGCGTAATCGGCGGGGTGTCCCCACCCCGCGACCGGCAACAGGCGCCACCGGACGGCGAAGAGCAGCACGAGGACGGCTGCGACGACGAAGCTCGGCACGGAGAGGCCGGTGATGACCCACAACTGGATCAGCCGGTCGGCGATCGACCGGCGCAGCACGGCCGCGCTGACTCCGAGACAGGTCCCGGCGAGCGCGGCCGCGGCGACGGCCAGGGCGGCGAGACGAAGGCTGATCGGCAGCGTCTGCCGCACGATGTCGGCGACCTGCCGGTCCGGATTGATGTACGAAACGCCGAAGTCGAAGCGTGCGGCCCGGCCCACGTAGGCCGCGAACTGCCCGGCGAGCGGCTGATCGAGTCCTAGCTCGTGGCGGAGATGCGCGGCCGCCGCGGGCGTGTAGTGGTCCGCGAGCAGCACCTGCACGGGATCGCCGGGCGCGTAGTGTCCCGCGAGAAAGATGAGGAGGGCCGTCCCCAGGAGCAGCGGCACCATGAGCGCGATACGGTAGGCAAGATACCGAAGCACCCGGGGACGGCCGCGGCCTCCTCTACTTCTGGATGCTGACGGTGTTGAACTTCAAATAGCCGGACAGGGCCGCGGTCGTCTGCAGGCCTTGGACGTACGGCTTCTTGAGCAGCGCGAACTGCGTGAAGACCATCGGGATCATCGCGCCGTCCTCGACCGCCATGGCCTCCGCGCGGTGGTAGAGCTGCGTCCGCGCGGCCTCCGTCGCCGCCGCGTTGGCCTGGTCGACGAGGCGGTCGAACTCCGGGCTCGCGTAGCTCACCCGATCGAGCGGCGACTTGCTGTAGAGCAGCAGGTCGAGGTAGTCGCTGTAATCAAGATAGTCGGCCGCCCAGCCCGTCATGAACGATGCGAAGGCGGTGCGCCGGTTCATCCCCTGCTGGAAGGCCGCGAACTCCTGCCGCTGCAGCCGCACGTCGACGCCGAAGGTATCCTTCAGCATCGCCGCGACCGCCTCGGCGGCCATCTGGTAGTCGCCGGCGATCGGGTTGATCGCCATCACCAGCGGCGGCAGCTTGCCGGTCATCCCCGCCTCATCGAGCAGCTTCTTGGCCTGGGCCGGATTGTACGGCAGGCCCTTGTAGCCGCTGTAGAAACCCGGGATTCCGGGCGGCACGATCGACGCGGCGGGCTGGTAGAAGCCGAAGAAGACGGTCCGGGCGATCTTCGCCTTGTCGATCGCCATCGCGAACGCCCGCCGCACGCGCGCGTCCTTGAACGGCTCGTAGACGCGCGGGTTGGGCCCGAGCCAGATGATCTGGGCCCGCGGGAACACCAGCAGTTCCTTGCCCATCGCGGGGTCGGACTTGATCCGCTGGAAGTCGGCGAGCGGCACCGGCACGAGGTCGAGCTGGCCCGCCTGGTACTCCGACAGCCGCGTCTGCGCCTGGGTGACGACGGGCATCTCGACGCCCGAAATCTTGGGCGCGCCCGCGAAGTAGCGTGGGAAGCTCGCCATCGAGACGTGGTCGTTGTGCACCCACTCCCGCATCGTGAAGGGGCCCGATCCGGCGTCGCGCGTCGCGAACCACGATTTGCCGCCGCGCTCGACGACGTCGCGGTCGAGCACGACGGCCGCGTAGTAGGCGAGACGGTTGAGGAAACCGCCGCGCGTGTTCGGAGTGAGGGTGATCTGGAGCGTCAGCGGATCGATCACCTTGACGCCCGCCAGCCCGCCGCCGGCCTTCTGCTGCGCGTCATAGCCGGCGACGCCGCCCACGACGACGTCGCCGACCTCCGTCGCGACGGCCGGATCGCCCATCCGCTCGAGCGACCACTTCCAGTCCGCGGCCGTGACTTTGCGGCCGCTGTGGAAATAGACGTTGTCGCGCAGGTGGAACGTGTAGATGAGCCCGTTTGGCGAAACGTCCCAGCTCCGGGCCGCCGCCGGCACGAGCCGTCCCGCCCCGTTGAACCCGACGAGCGTGTCGTACATGAGGAGTGTGAGGTCGCCGGACGAGAAATCGGTGGCGAAGTACGGATCGATCGTCGGCGGCTCGCCGCCGAGCGGCGTGCGGAACACGCCGGCGGCCTGCCCCGCCGCGGGCGGCGGTCCCCAGCCGCCGGCCAGCGCACCGAGCAGCGCCGCGGAAACCACCAGAGCGGTGAACCCTCGAGACACGGACATCCCTCCCCTGTGCGGTTTATGACGGCCGGCGCCGGCGGACCGCGGCCGCGGACTCGCCGGCAACCATGCCACTGTGACCGGCGAGTTCCTGCTCGCCGTGCGCGACGGTCTTGAGGTACGCGACCACGTCGGCGCTTGTGACCACGTCGGCATACTTCATGTGCAGGTCGAACAGCGTGACCTTGTGCGAGGTCGTCCCACGGTCGCAGACGGCGTCCTCCGGCACGATCACACGGAAGCTGTAGTTGAACGCGTCCAGCGCCGTGTCGCGCACGCAACCGCTCGTCACGGTGCCGGTGACGATCACGGTGTCGACGTTGTGGAAGATGAGGTAGCTCACGAGGTCGGTGCCGAAAAACGCGCTCGGCGCGGCTTTGACGATCACGGGCTCCGCCGGCAGCGGCGCGAGCTCGGGAACGATCTCGTAGGCCGCCGGATCGGCCATCACCGGCCGCGCGTTGACCGCGGTCGTCTTCCAGCGCCCGCGCTCCGCGGGGATCGTCCGGCGCTTCGCCTTGGAGAAGAAGACCGGACATTCCGCCTCGCGCGCCGCCGCGAGGAGGGTCTGAATCACACGAACCGTCGCCGGCGCCGACGGGCTGCTGTACGGGTACGCCGGATCGACGAAGGCGCGGTACATGTCCACCACGAGAAGCGCCGGCCGGCGGCCGTACCCCACCGACCCGCCCCACCCGCCGCGCGCGTACAGCGCCTGCTCTTCCTTCGGGACCACATCATCCCAGATCGCCATGGAGCACCTCCACCGGCGCCGTCGGTCTCACGTCGTCGCGGCCCACCGCTCGAGCAGCGGATGTTGAACGCCCGACGAACGGGCGAGCGACGCGATCTCCGCCCACATCCGCGGCGCGACCATCAAGCCGCGCCGGGCGTTCCGGCGCTTGCGCTCCGCGCTGCCCTCTCCCGGCAGATGGATGGCGTCGACGCCCGGGCGCGCGGGGCCGGAGGTGATCGCGTCCGCCAGGCCGGCGAGGCTGCGCTCGTAGGTCTCCCCGGGCAAGAACGACTCGACGCGGATCGCGCCCACGAGGTTGACCGACGTCGCGGGCGGCCACATCCCGCCGAGCACGCCGCAGAGGATTTCGATCGCCACCGCGAGCGCGTAGCCTTTGTGCCCGCCGAGGGGGGCCAGCGTGCCGTGCGGCGGCAGCGCCTGGTGCGGATCCCGCGTCGGGGCACCGGCCGCATCGAACGCCCAGCCGTCCGGCAGCAGCTCGCCCACCTTCTGCGCGAGCAGCACGCTGCCGCGGGCGCCCTGGGTCGTCGAGACGTCGACGACGACCGGCGGCCCGCCGCGGCGCGGGAACCCGATCGCCAGCGGGTTGGTCCCGAAGATCGGCCTCGTGCCGCCCCACGGCGCGACCCACGACGACGCGGGGTTGCCGGAACACGTGATGAGCCCGATCATGCCCGAGGCCGTCGCGGTCTCGACGTAGGCGCCGAGGCGGCCGATGTGATTGGTGTTGCGCACGATCGCGAGGCACACACCGGTGCGCGCCGCCCGCTCGATGCATCGGGCCATCGCGTTCATCGCCGCGACGTGGCCCCACCCGTTGTGCGCATCGAGGACCAGCACGGCCTCTCCGTCCCGCTCGACCGTCACCGACGTGGGCGAAACGATTTCGCCGCGGCGGGCCCAGTCCACGTACGGCGGGATTCGTACGAGGCCTTGAGACCGGTTCTCGCGCTCCTCCGCGTCCACGACGTGCGCGGCGACAAGCGTGGCCTCGTCGTCCGCGAGCCCGCAGGCGCCGAGCAGCGCCCGCAGCAGCGCCACGAGGTCGTCCGCGGCGATGGGGCCTACCACCACCGGATCGGACACCGGTTCAGACGTTCGACGCCGGACGCCGTGACGGTCCAGACGTCCTCCCAGCACGCCGTGCCGAACCCCGCGCGCACCAGCATCGGCTCGAACGCGAAGACCATGTGCTGCTCGAGGCGCGCGGGATTGCCGGGCGCGAACGCGGGCAGGTCCTGAACCGCGGCGCCGACACCGTGGCCGCGGAAGTAGAGGTAGTCGCCGTAGCCCGCCGCGTCCGCCCGGGCGACGGCGATCTCGGCGAGATCGCCGATGACCGCGCCGGGCCGCGCGGCGCCCATGACCTCCTCGACGATCGCGATCTGGGTCTCCATGAACCGGCGCTGCTCGGCCGTGGGTTCGCCGCACACGCGCTGGCGCGATGCGTCGCTGTGGTAACCCATGTAGCGCGCACCGACGTCGATGTAGACGATGTCGCCCTCGCGCACCCGGTAGCCGGTGGGCGCCATGTGCTTGAAGCCCGACCGCGCCCCCGCGCAGACCGAGATCGCAAACGCCGGGTGCTCGGCCCCGCCGCTGAACATCGCGCGGTTCGCCTCGCCGGCCAGTTCGAACTCGCGCACCCCGTCCCGCACGGCCTCCATCGCCGCGGCAAGCGCGGCGTCGGCGAGCGCGCAGGCGCGGCGGATCACTTCGATCTCCGGCCCGCTCTTGATGGCGCGCATCTCCTTCAGCACGGGGCCCGCGTCGACGACGCGCGCCTTCGGGAACGTCTCCGCGAGAAATCGCGTCAGCCGCTCGGCGGACTCGCCGGCGACGCCGATCGTGCCGTCCGCGCACCCGCGTTCGGTGATGAAGTCCTCGACGTGATCGAAGACCGTCGCGGGGCTCGCCGCGCCGGTCACCGTCCGCGGCGCCGCGGCGCAGCGCACGTCCTCGATCCAGCAGTCCTGAATCCCGGAGTGCATCGGTTCGCCGTGCATCACGGCGTTGGTCGTGAATCCCGGCGCGCCGTCGCGCGGGACGACCAGCATGCTGTCGCCGCCGTAGAAATCCTCGAAGTTCGTGAGGTAGCGGACGTTGGTCCCGTCGGCGCGGTTGCCGAGCACGACGAGGCAGTCGAGGTCCTGCCGGACCATGCGCTCGGCGAGCCGGCCGAGCCGCCCGCGGTACTCGTCGACCGGAAACGGCAGATTCATCCACGGCGCCCGGTCCGCGGCCGTGTAGGGGACGCGGCCCCATCCGTACGGCATCGCGGGGCGATTCTTAGCGCTCATCGCCGCCTTCGCGCGCCCCCGCGGCGCCGCCGTCCTCTCCGTCGCTTCCGCCGGGCGGCGTGGCCACGCCTTTGAGCCCCGTGCCGGTCAACGCCACCACCGTCGACTCGCCGGCGGCGATCGCACCGTCCGCGAGCAGGCGCTCCACCGCCGCGGCCGACACCGCCGCGGTCGGTTCCACGAACAGACCCCGCCCCGCGAGTCCGAACCAGCCCGCGTAGATCTCCGCCTCGCTCACCGTGACGATGTCGCCTCCGCTCTCCCGCACGGCGGCGAGGATCTGGCGGTCGCGGGGCGGATGCTGGATGCGAATCCCCTCGGCCATGCTGTCGCGGAGCGGAAACTCGACACCCTCGGTGCTCTCCGCCCCGGCACGGAACGCGTAATGGAGCGGGGCGCAGTTGGCGCCCTGGACGCCGAAAAGCCGCGGCAGACGATCGACGAGGCCGGCCGCGCGCAGCGCGCGAAAGCCGAGCGCCGCCCCGAGCAGCAGGGTCCCCGCGCCGACCGGCACGACGACGTTGTCCGGACGGCGGGCGCCGAGTTGCTCCCAGATCTCAAACGCGAACGTCTGCGTGCCCGCGAGGAAATACGGCGACCAGAGATGGCTCGCATAGTACGCGCCGTCGACCGCCGCCTCGGCCGCGCGCGACACATCGGCGCGCGTGCCTTCGATCAAGACGAGCCGGGCCCCGTGGCTGCGAATCTGGCGCGTCTTCGCCCCCGAGGTGTTGGCCGGGATGTACAGATCGCACGTGATGCCCGCCGCGGAGAAGTAGGCCGCCATCGAGGCGCCGGCGTTGCCGGACGAATCCTCCACGGCGCGCGGCACGCCGAGCGCCGCCAGGCAGCTGACCAGCACGGTCGACCCGCGGTCTTTGAAAGATCCGGTAGGAGACAGGAACTCGAGCTTGTACTTGAGCCCCGTTCCGCGGCGGGCCTCGATGAGCGGCGTGCCGCCCTCGCCGAGGGTGATGACGGCATCGTCGGGGATGGCCGGGAGCGATTCGCGATAACGCCACACGCCCGGTGCGCGGCTACCGAACGCCCCGGGCCGCACCGTCCGCGTCTCCGCGAGGTCGAGCGGGCCGCCGCACCCGCATCGCCACACGTCCCGCGACGCGCCGTACGTCCGTCCGCAGCGGCTGCAGCGAAGCGTGGCGAGTTCGGCGGCGGCGGAAACTTTTGGCTGAAGTTTGGCCATCGCGGCCGCGTCACGCTCCTTGCATGCAGCAGTAGCCCGCCCAGCCGTTACCAATGTGCGAAGAAATTCGCAGTATGACTACAACACCGGGGAGGCCGATTCCCCTTCCGACTCCGGGCGATTCACGGGGGGGCCGCGACGGCGTCTAGCGTCGCCGCGAGCGGATCATCGGTCTGCGCAATTTCCGATACAACGTGGACAGGCTGATGCCGAGCGCGCGGGCGGCGCGGCGCTTCCCGGCCCCGCTCGTTCCGTGACGGGCAAGCGCGTCGTCGATCAGCTGCCGCTCCGCTTCTTCAAGCGTCGGCGGCGATGAGCGGACCGCGGGGACGCCCTGACCCGGGACCCGAAGGACGATCAGGCTGCCCGCCGCGCCGTTTCCACCGCGCAGCGGCCCGCGCGTCTCGAGCAATCGGAACCGCCGGCCGTGACGCTCGAAGGCGACCTCCCGAGTCTGCGGCGCCGCGGGCGCGCCGCGATGGTCGGCGGCCGGCGGATACGCGTGCGCCAGGCTCTGGCCCGTGAGATCCATTTCCGTCCGCAGCATCTCGAGCGCGGCGCGATTGCAGTACAGCACCACGCCGGCCGCGTTCACGGCCAGCACGCCGTCCGAGAGCGACTCCAACACGGCGGCCGGGAGGCCGCCTCCCTGGGCCGGCTCACGGCCCGCCGAGCGCCATCCAGCCGCGCCGCGCAGGGGCTCCGCCACGGCGGCGATCAAATCGGTCACCCTGCGGCGCTGCGCGCGCAGCGCCGTGCCCTGCTCCGCCAGCGCCGATTGAAGGGCGATCGCGCCGACGGCGTCGCCCGCGACGATGATCGGAAACACGGCCACCGCGCCGGTCGCGAGGTCGGCGTCGTTGGCCCACGCGGGCAGGCGCGTGCGCATCGCGGTGGCGTACAACGAAGGCCGCGGCGCCCGATCCCGGCGCCACGCGGTCACCCGCGCCGCCGCCAGCCGTACGAGATCGCGGTCGACGATTTCCACGCCCGTGTGCAGCGCGGCGGCCAGCACATCGGCCACCTGCTGTGCCGAGACGCGCGCGTCGACAGGCGCCGCCTGCGTTCGTACGCCGCCGGGGTGTGCGGGTGTCACGGGGTCCGGCGCCACTCCACGAGACGGTAGTGCTCCCGGGTCCACCGCGTCAACTGCCCCCCCTGTCGCATCCGGACCGCCGCGAACGCGGGATCGGCCTCCTGAAACGCTCGTGCGCGCTCGCGATCGGGCAGGTCCGGATACGTGCACTCCCAGATCACGTCGGCGGCGTCGGCCGGATCGATGCCGGGCTCATCCGTCACCGGCACCCAGATCTGCCCCGCGGGCACGCCGAGCTCGGCCAGGCGCCTGGACGCCTCGATCCGCGTCTCGAGCACGCGTTCCCGCAGCCCGGGCCGGGCCGTGTAGCGTTGATGAACCAGGATCATTCGCCGCCTCCGTCTCTGGGATCGCTCCGGGGTTCCGATTCCGGGCGCGGGAGTCCTGCCGCCCGGCGCTGCGGCGCCGGCCGGGCAGGGAGTCCCGCCGGGTTCGGCCAATTGGCAGAGGCCTGGGAGGTGCGTTCCCCGATGCCCCGTGTTCCCTACGATTTGGAGTCGCGGCGTCCGTATCTGGTGCAGGCGTTCAGCGACGCCGAGTACGACCGGCGCGTTACGGCGCTCCGGACCGCGATGGCGCGCGAGGGCCTCGATGCTCTGTGCGTGTACGCGAACGCGGCCTCTCCATCGGCGATCGCCTACCTCACCAACTACGTCCCCGCGTTTGGCAGCGCGTTCTGCATCGCGCGGCCGGACGGCACGATGACGGTCGTGACGGACGCGGTGCTGCACGGAGAGCCGATGCACTCGATGATCTGGATGTGCCGGGTGACGGACGTGCGTGTGGCCCTCGGCCCCGTCTACGGCGGGGCGGCCGACGAGATCGCGGGACTCGCCGCCGACGCCGCCGGCTCCGCGCGCCGCGTGGGCCTCGCGGGCGGCGCGTCGCTTCCCTACGGATTGTACGCCGCGCTCGCGCGGCGCCTGCCGGAGCTCGTGCCGGCCGACCAGATCCTCGCGCGCATCCGGCTCGAAAAGAGCGACGAGGAGATCGCGGCGATGCGGCGCGCCGGCGAGATCTCCGACGAGGCGATGAGAGCCGTCTTCGCCACCCTCGAGGCCGGCGTCGAGGAGACGGTCGTCGCCGCGGCGGGCGTCCAGCGGATGCACGCGCTCGGGGGCCGCGAGGCCTTCGCCACGTGCGTGGTCGGCGGCGAGCAGGCGGGACTGAAGCACGGGACGCCGCGGCGGCGCGCGCTGCGGGACGGCGAGAGCGTGTTCATCGACCTCGGCGCCGCCTATCACGGCTACGCAGCCGACACGAGCCGCTGTACCGCCGTGGGCCGCGCCGCCGGGCGAGTCCGCGACCTGCTGTCGGTCGGCGCCGATTTGTACCACGCCGGCCTCAGCGCGATCCGGCCCGGCTGCACCGTCGAGGACGTCTCGAACGCGCTGCTGGCCGTCGTTCGGGGCACCCGCTTCGAGCCGTACTACTGCGCCGGGGGATTCGGGCACGGCATCGGCATGTCGGTGATCGAAGTGCCCGGCCTTTACGCCGGCAACGCCACGGCACTGCGGCCCCGGATGACGGTGGCCTATGAACCGATGGTCGTCGTGGAAGGTTTGGGAACCGGCGTGGTGGAGGACACGCTCTTGGTGACCGAGACCGGGTACGAACGGCTGACCAACTATCCGGTCATTACGTGGTCGTAGCGCAGGGCGTCTACCTCGAGCGGCTCGCCTGGCCGGAAGCGGCCGAACTGTTCCGGCGGGATCCGCTCGTCGTGCTTCCGGTTGGCGCGGCCGCCAAGGAACACGGCCCGCACCTGCCGCTCGGAACCGACCGCGTTCTCGCCGACTATCTCGCGGCGCGCGTGGCGGAACGCGTCCCGTGCGTCGTCGCTCCGGCGGTCACCTACGGGTACTATCCGTCGTTTGCGCATTTTCCCGGCAGCACCCACCTCGAGGCCGCCACGTTCGGCGCGGCGGTGCGCGAGATCGTGTTGTCGCTGCACCGGCACGGGCCGCGGCGGTTCCTCATCCTCAACACCGGGATCTCGACGTTCCCGGTCCTGGAGGTCGTCGCCCGCGACCTGCGGCGGGGCCGCTGCGTCCTGGTGGGCGTCACGCGGATCGAAGACCTCGGCGGACGCGCACTCGACGGCCTCCTCCGGCAGCCGGCGGGCAGCCACGCCGACGAGTACGAAACATCGCTGATGCTGACGATCGCCCCCGACGCGGTGCGGCGCGACCGGACCGTACGCGAAATTCCGGACCGGCCGAAGGTGCGGGGATTGTTCGTGCCGGCGCCGCTTCCCGGGCCGGCTCAACCCCCGCGGACGGACGACGAAGCGCCGCGCCGGGGCACAGGCGTCTTCGGCGACGCGACCCTTGCGACGCGCGAGAAGGGCGACCGCATCCTGGCCGCGGTCGTCCCGAATCTCATCGCCGCCGCGGAGTATCTGACAGCCGCCCCGGTGGACTAGGCCGGTCAGGCGCGCTCACGCCGTCGCCGTTTGCCAGGCCCGAATGAAGGCGACCAGCGCCTCGACGTAGGCGTCGAACAGTTCCCGGCCCCGCTGCACCGTCCCGTCGCCGGGATCGCCGTAGGTAATGCAGCCGTTCGACGAGATCTCGTCCACGGGCGGCAGCTTGAGCGTGACGTACCGCAAGAGCGCCGGGTCGGCCCGCACCTGCGTGAGGAGCCGTTCACGCCAGGCGTCGAGCGTCATGCGGGGGCGCTGGATCTTCTCCGTCCGCACGAGCTCCGGCTGCTGGTACAGCATGCTCGACGTCTCGCCGATGCCCGCGTGAATGTCCAGCTTGTCGATGTTCGCCGTGAGGTAGATCTTGCGCAGCTCGGCGATGCCGAACACCATCGCCGAGGCGGGGGTCTCGCGCGTGATGCGGTAGGCGAGATACGTCAGCGTCGCCTCGTTGCCGCCGTGGCCGTTCGACAGCACGATGCGCCGGAACCCGTGCGACGCGAGCGAGCCGGCGGCCTCCAGCACCACGCGGCTGAAAGTCTCCTCGGTCAGCGTGATCGTGCCGGGGAATTTCATGTGGTGGCTGGAGAGCGCGGGAAACAGAGTCGGCGCGCACAGGACCTTCGCCCGGCGGGCGGCCTCGCGCGAGACCGCGATCACACCGAGCGTGTCGGTGCCGATGGGGAGTGCCGGCCCGTGCTGCTCGATCGCCCCGAAGGGCAGGATCACCGTATCGGTCGTCTTGAGCAGCTCGCCGACTTCCGGCCACGTCAGGTGCGGCAGGTAGTACGGGTCGCGGGCCTCGTTGCGGTCGCACATCGGTTGCCTGCCTCCTCGGGCGTCGATTAGCGCCGGGCGACGTAGCGCGGATCGAGCACGCGCGACAGAAACTCGCCGACGACGTTGAACGCGATGACGGTGACCGAGAGCGCCGCGGCGGGGAAGACGAGCAGCAGCGGGTGCCCGTCGAGGTACTGGAAGCTCTCGTAGATCATCTGGCCCCAGCTCGGGTGCGGCGGCTGGACGCCGATGCCGATGAAGCTGAGCGTCGCCTCCGCGAGGACGAGCGTGCTCACGTCGAGCGTCGCCCGCACGATCAGAAGGTGCACGACGTTCGGGACGAGGTGCCGGGCGAGGATCCGCGGCGTGGTCGCCCCGAGCGCCCTCGCGCCGTCCACGTAGTCGCGCTCGCGGATCGCGACGACCTCGCTCCGAATCGTACGGGCCGTCCCCGGCCAGGCGGTCAGCACCAGGGCGATCACGATGTTGGTCAGGCTCGGACCGAAGATCCCCGTGACCAGGATGGCGAGCAGGATCGTCGGGAAGCCGATGAGGAGGTCGACGATCCGCATCAACACGTTGTCCACCGCCCCGCCGTAGTAGCCGGCGACGGTGCCCCACGTCATCCCGAGCAGCGACTCGCAGGCGACGGCCGCGAACCCCACCGACAGCGAGACGCGCGCGCCGTAGACGATGCGCGTGAACGAATCCCGGCCGAACTGGTCGGTGCCGAACCAGTGCGCCGCGCCGGGCAGGTGGAAGAGCGCGTCGAGGTCCTGCGCGTCGTAGGCGTAGCGGGTCAGGAACGGGCCCACCACCGCCAGCAGGACGACCGCGAGGAGGAAGGCCGCGCACGCCCCCGCGAGGCGGTCGCCGGCCAGCGCGTGCAGCAGCATGGGCCACCGGCCGCGCGGCGGCCCCGAGGACGGGCGCGGACGGCGGGCGGGAACGCCGGTCAACGGCTCAGTAACGGACACGGGGGTTCAGGTAGGCGTACGACACGTCCACCGCCAGATTGACGAACGAGAACAGCGCCGTGTAGACAAGCACGGTGGCCTGCAGCACCGTGTAGTCCCGCTGGAAGATGGCGTTCACGGCGACACGGGCGATGCCCGGCACGTTGAACACGACCTCGACGACGAACGCGCCGACGATCGCGGTGCCGAACGCCAACCCCATCGTCGTGACCACCGGCAGCGCCGCGTTCCGCAGCACGTGGCGGAACAAGACGCGCCGCGTGCGCAGCCCTTTGCTGCGGGCGGTGCGCACGTAGTCCTCGAGCAGCACCTGGCCGACGCTCGAGCGGGCGATGCGGGTGATGAAGGCGAGCGGGGCGACCGCGAGCACGGCAACCGGCAGCACGTAGTCGACCGGTTGGCCCCAGCCGGCGACCGGCAGCAGCCGGAAGTGCAGCGCGAAGAGGTAGACCAGCGCCGCGGCGGTCACGAAGCTCGGCACCGAGAGCCCGAGCACCGTCCCGAATTGGATCAGCCGGTCGAGCGGCCGGCCCTGGACGGCCGCCGCGACGACGCCGAGCAGCGTCCCGGCGACGGCGGCGACCGCCACCGCCAGCGCGGCCAGCCGCAGGCTGATCGGAAGCGCCGTCGATAGAAGGTCGCCGACCCGCAGGCCCGGGTTCACGTACGACGTGCCGAACCGGAACGTCGCCAGCTGTCCGAGATAGTCCACGAACTGCGCGGCAAGCGGCCGGTCGAGGCCCATCTGGTGCCGCAGCACGGCCGCGGTGGCCGGCGTGTACCGGTCGCCGAGCAGCGTCTGAACCGGATCGCCCGGCGCGAGATGGCCGGCGACGAAGATCAGCAGCGCCGCGCCGGCAAACAGCGGCACCGCCATCACGACGCGGTAGACGACGTAGCGCGCCACGACGCCCGGGCCGGCGGCTAACCGCGGACGACGCGACGATCCGGGCCGCGACTTCGCCGCGCCGCCCGGATCGTCACGCTACTTCTCGATCGAAACCGTGTCAAACGGCAGCCAGCCGTTCACGGCCGGCGACGTCCGCAGCCCCTTCACGTACGGCTTCTTCAGGTAGGCGAACTGCGTGAACATGAACGGCACGGCGCCCACGTCCTCGATCATCAGCGCCTCGGCCTTGTGATACAGGTCGGTCCGCGCCGCTTCATTCGGTGCGGCGTTCGCCGCGTCCACCAGCTTGTCGAAATCCGGGTTGTCGTAGTTCAGCCGGTTGAGCGGCGAGGAACTGTAGAGCAGAATGTCGAGGTAGTCGCTGTAGTCGAGGTAGTCCGCCGACCACCCGCTCAAGAAGGCCTGGTACACGGTGCGCTTGTTCAGGTTGGTGATGAACGTCGCGAACTCCGTGCGCTCGAGCGAGGCGTCCACGCCGAGGTTCTGCTTCAGCATGGCCACCGCCGGCTCTCCTTCCATTTGCGCGACCGGTCCGAACGGGTTCATCGCGATGCGGACCGGCGGCAGCTTGCCGGTCATGCCGGCCTCGTCGAGGAGCTTGCGCGCCCCGGCCGGATCGTAGGGCAGGCCCTTATACCCGGCGTAGAAGCCGGGAATGCCCGGCGGCACGAAACCGGCCGCCGGCTGGAAGAACCCGAAGAACACCGTCCGCGCGATCCGCGCCTTGTCGATCGCCATGGCGAACGCCCGCCGCACCCGGCGGTCCTTGAACGGCGCGTAGACCCGCGGGTTGAGCCCCAGGTAGAGGATCTGCGCGCGGGGATAAACGAGCAGCTCGGGCTTCAGCTTGGGATCCGAACTGATCCGCTGGTAGTCGCCGAGCGGGACCGGCACAAAGTCGAGCTGGCCCGCGAGGTATTCGGACAACTGTGTGCGCGACTCCGTCACGATCGGGATGCTCACCGCGGCCACCTTCGGCGCGCCGGCGAAATACTTGGGGTTCGCCGCGAGCGTGAAGTGGTCGTTGTGCGCCCACTCTTTCAAGGTGAAGGGGCCCGTGCCCGCGTCCTGGGTCGCGTACCAACCCTGCCCGCGCCCGACGACGTCCTTGTCGACGACCACCGCGGCGTAGTACGCCAACCGGTTGAGGAAGCCGCCGCGCCGCGCCGGGTTCAGGACGAACTGCAGGGTGTTGGCGCTGACCGCCGTGATGCCGGCAATGCCGGGGGCGCCGTTTTGAAACGCGTCATAGCCCTGGATGCCCGAGACGACCACCGACCCGACCGGAGACTTGAGCGCCGGGCTGCCCATCCGCTCGAACGACCACTTCCAGTCGGCGGCCGTCGCCTTGCGGCCGCTGTGGAAATAGAGGTTGTCGCGCAGGTGGAACGTGTAGACGAGGCCGTTCGGCGAGATGTCCCAACTGCGCGCCGCCTGCGGCAGCAGCTTGCCGGCGGCGTCGAGGCCGACGAGCGTGTTGTACATCAGAAAGACGACCGGCGCCGACGCGGAGTCCACCGCGTAATACGGGTCCAGCGTCGGCGCTTCGCCGCTGAGCGGTGTGCGAAACACCCCCGGCGCCTGCGCCCGCGCCGCCGGCCACGGGCCCGCGGCCGCCACGACGAGCAGCACCATCACTCCAGCGGCCATCATACGACGGATCACGCCGATCCCCCCCTTAGATAGCGGTCCAGAAACGGCAGCACGACCGGCGCCCAGATCTGCGGCGCGTGCACCCAGATCTGATGCGCCTCCATCGGATTCGCGCCAAACGGCGGAAAGACGCGGCGCTCGCACACCCGGTCCGCCGCCCCGAGGCGCGCGGCCAGCGCCTCGGACGGCGCGACGTCGAAGTCGTTCTCCGCCTGCAGGAGCAGGACGGGACAGCGGATCGTATCCGCGTGCGCGAGGAGAAACGGCCGCAGCCCCGGCACGGGGCCCCAACTCATCGCCGCCGCGGCGAACGACACGCACGCCCGCACCCGGCCGTCCCGCGCCGCCGCGAGCAGCGAGTTGATCCCGCCGTACGACGACCCCATGACGGCGACGCGAGCCGCGTCGGCCTCCGGCATCGCGCGCACGAATTGGAGCGCGGCCAGCACGTCGTCGTTCTCGGCGAGCAGTCGGGCGCAGACCTGCTCGTCGTGGCCCGGCGCGCCGACCGGCGCCGGCACCTCCTCGATCCGCGACGGCCCGGGCGAGCCCGCGTATCCCCGGCGGAATGGGACGACGACCAGGTAGCCCGCATCCGTGAGCACGCGGGCGACGCCCGGCTTGCTGTCCTGCTCGAGTCCGCTGCCGTGGTTCAGCACGACGGCGGGCAACGATCCGCGGCCGCGGTCCGGATCGACGGCCGGGACATAGCGGTAGGCGATGAGATCCCGGCCGCCGCTCGGGAACACGAGCCGCTCCCCGGGATGAGCGGCGCCGCGCGCCGTTGCTACCACACGCGCAGCGGGCAGCCCGAGAGGGCCTCCGCGCCGGTCGGCGTGATGAGCACCGTCTCCTCGACGCACGCGGTCCCGGCGTTCATCCGGATCAGCATCGGTTCGAGCGCGAACGTGTTGCCGGGTTGCAAGATATCCGTCGTCGACGGCCGCAGCGACGGCCGCTCGAAGAGCGAACAGCCGAGCCCGTGCCCGAACCCCTTCGGCATATACTCCGCTTCGTAGCCGGCGCGCACCGCGATGGCGCGGGCGGCCGCGATCATGTCCTGAACCGGAACGCCGGGCCGGGCCGTCGCCAGCGCCGCCTCGAACATTTCGAGGGCGGTGTCGAGGTAGCGGCGCTGCTCGGCGCTTGGGCGGCCGACGACCGTCGAGCGCGATACGTCCGCGGAGTAGCCGTGGTAGGTGGCGGCCATGTCGAGAAACACCATGTCCCCCGGCTCCATCACGCGGTCCGTGGGCGCGCAGTGCTTGAGGCCGGCGCGCGGCCCGGTGGCCACGGCGCTCTCGAAGGCCAGCGCATCCGCGCCCTCCGCGAACGCGACGGCGTGCGCGCGCGACGCGACGTCGAACTCGCGCGCGCCGGGCGCCAGCGTCCGCAGCGCCTCTTCGTGCATCTTTCCGGAGATCCGGGCGGCGCGCCGCATCACCTCGATCTCGAGCGGAGACTTGACCGCGCGCACCTCCATCAGCAGGTCGTCCGCGGGAATCCACGTCGCCCGGGGCAGGCGCTCCTGCAGCGCCACCATGACGGTGTGGGGGAAAATCGCCGACCCGGCAAACCCGATGCGATCGGCGGCGGCGCGGGCCTCGTGAATCCGATCCGCGGCCTGCCCCGCGACGCTGGTCTCGGGACTGCGGCTGAAGCCGAGCCGCTCGGCGCCTCGCACGTCGTCGAGCCACGTCGTCCAGATCGACGTATGCATCGGCTCGCCGTGCATCAGCCAGTTGGTCGTCATCATGGGCGCGCCGTCGGCCGGCACCACGACGATCGTGTCGCCGGCGTTGGTCTCGAAATTGACGAGATAGCGCGCGTTGCCCCGATCGGCGCCGTTGGAATAGGCGACGAGCGCCGCGAGGCCTTCCGTCTTGAGGCGCGCCTGCACGGCGGCGATCCGGCGCTCGTACTCGCCCTGCGGAAACGGCATCCACCGCCACGGACGGCGGGCCTCGGGATCATACGGCACCTTCGCTTCGTACACCGGCACTCTGCCACCCCGCCCATCCTACGCGATGGCGGGTCTCCGCGGATGGGCCGCTCCATCTTCCGATCGCGCGGCGGCGAGTCCTCCTGCGGAAGGACTTCGCGCGCCGCGGACCGGAAACACCGCGCGGTGACCGCGGGCCTCGAGTTCGGTCTTCAGTTCCACCTCGCCTCGACGGTGGAGCGCTACACGACACCCGATCTCGTGTCGCTCGGCGAGCTGGCGGAGCGTCTGGGATTTGCCCAGGTCTGGGTGACGGACAATCTCGGCGCGCGGAATCCGTTCGTGGTTCTCGCGGCGCTCGCGCCCCGCCTCGGCATCAAGCTCGGCGCCGCGGTCGCCGTCCCGTACTTCCGTAACCCCGTGGATCTGGCGGACACGGTCGCCACATTGAGCGAACTCGTCGCCGGCCGCGAGCTCGGTCTCGGTCTGGCCCGCGGCAGCCTCACGAAGACGCCGAGGTACGTCCGCCCGTCCGCTCCGGTCGCTATTCTTGAAGAGACGTCCGCCCTGTTGCGGCGGCTGCTGGCCGGCGAGGGGGTGCGGTTCTCCGAGTATCCCGCCCTGACGTCCTATTTCAACCTGTCACCGGACGGCGAGGGGCGCCTCGGCATGCGTCCGGCAGGGCCGGTCGTGTTGTACGGCGGCGGGAACGGGCCGCGGGCGCTCGCCGTGGCGGGGCGGATGATGGACGGCGTGATCTACGGCGGGTCGTTCGTCGCCGCCGCGCGCGCGGGCATGCTCGCCGCCGCGCTGGAGATTGCCGACCGCGCCACCGGCCACGCGCCCCGCGGCGCGCGCCTCCGGAAGGTCGCGGAGGTCAACGTCGCGCTTGCCGCGGACGGAGCGGCCGCCAGGCGGTACGCCCGGCCGTTCGCGGCCACGGTCGTCAATCATCTCCACGCGACCGGATGGGGCCCGGACCAGTTCGGCCGGCTGGGGGTGCGGGCTGATGAGGTCGCCCGGCTGGTCGCGGCCCGCCGCGCCGGAGCGGCGGATGATACGCTCGCGGCGTTGGTGACCGACGCGATGGTCGACGCGACGCTCATCGCCGGTGATCCCGGGACGTGCGGCCCGCGGCTCGCATCCGTCTGCGCGGAGGCGAAGAGGTACGGGTTCGACCAAATAATGTGGTCCAAGTTGGGCCCGGACTATCGAGAGGCGGTGCCCCTGCTCGCGGAGGCCCTGCGGTGACGCCCTCGCGGAGGAAAGCATCCGCGCCGAGGGAAACTTCCTACCGCCGATGACCCTCGACGACGTCCAGACTCCCGCGCTGATCTTGAACGTGGATGCATTGGAGCGCAATCTCGTGCGCATGGCCTCGGAGTGCGCGGCCGCCGGGATCGCGCTCCGGCCACACACGAAAACGCACAAGAGCCCGTGGGTCTCCGCCAAACAGATCCGGCTCGGCGCGGTGGGGGTGTGCACCGCGAAGCTCGGCGAGGCCGAGGTGATGATCAAAGCGGGCATCCCGGACGTGCATCTGACCACGGAGTTGACCCCGTTCAACATGGACCGCGCACTGGATATCGCGGCGCTCGCCCGCCTCAGCGTGGTCGCGGACTCGCGCGAGATGGTCGACCTGATGTCGACGAAGACGCGCGCACACGGCCTCACCCTGACGGTGCTGGCGGACGTCAATGTCGGACAGAACCGGACCGGCGTCGAGCCGGGCGAGCCGGTGCTCCATGTCGCGCGCCGGATTCTCGACGCACCGGGGCTGCGCTTCGGCGGGTTGCAGGGCTACGAAGGACACTGCCAGCACATTCGCAACCCGGCGGACCGCCGGCTGCGCGCGTTCGAGGCGTACGCGCGGCTCGCGGACACCAAGGCCCTGCTGCTCCACCACGAGATCCCTGTGCCGGTGATCACCACCGCCGGCACGGGCACCTACGCGGCCGCCATCGCGCACGGCACGGCCACCGAGGTGCAGCCGGGTTCGTATGTCGTGATGGACAGCGACTACGGCGCGGTGGAGGGCGTGGGGTTCGAGCATGCGCTGTTCATTCTGACGACCGTGGTGAGCAGCCAGCGTCCGGACGTCGAGGTCGTCGACGCGGGGAACAAGACCGTCAGCACCGACGCGGGGGCCCCGGCGGTTCGAGACTTTCCGAACGCGACGTATAAGGCGCACGGCGACGAGCACGGCAGGATCGCGGGCCTGCCCTCGCGGCACAGGCCGGGCGACCGCCTCTGGCTGATCCCGAGCCACTGCGATACGACGATCAACCTGTACGACCGGTACGTCCTCGTGCGCGATGACGGACGCTGCCTCGGCGAACTGCCGATCGAGGGCCGGGGGCGGAGCGCCTGACGGTTCAAGGGGGGACTCGAGTGTCTCGACTCAAGGCATATGTGTGGTTTCTCACCGTGCTGCTGGCCGCCGCGATAGCGGCGCAGCCGTTCGGGCTCGCGGCGGCGCAGCAGGCGGGTGTGCTGCGCACCCCGCTCGACGGCCAGCCCTCGAGCCTCGATCCGTACTTCGCGATCGACGTGCCCGGCGGATCCTTGGTCACGATGATGTACACGACGCTCGTAACATTCAACGCCGCCGGCAAGCTCGTTCCGTCCGCCGCGCGCAGCTGGGATGTCTCCCCAAACGGTCTCGTCTACACGTTCCATCTCGCGCCGATGCGATTTCACAGCGGCCGCGCAGTCACCGCGGACGACTGGAAGTGGTCGTTCGACCGGATGAGCGATCCGGCGCTCCGGGCACCGGTCGCGGACTTCGCGCTGTCCAGCATTCAAGGGTATCCGGAACGACGGGCCGGCGCACCGACGATCGCCGGGATGCGCGTGCTCGATCCGATGACGCTGCAGTTCGTCGTCAACCCGGCCCGCCGCGGCGGGTTTCTCAACCGCCTCGCCTACTACGCCGCGGTCGTGCTCGACCGGGACGTCGTGCAAAACGGCGGCGCCGGATGGTTCGCCCAGAAGGACGCCGGGACCGGACCGTTCATGATGCGCGAGTGGGTGACGAACGACCACATCACCCTCGCCGCAAACCCCGCCTACTTCCGCGGCGCGCCGAAGATCAGCCGGATGGAGATGCCGATCGTCACGGATTCGACGACCCAGTTCCGGGAGTACCAGACCGGACAACTCGACCTCATTCAGGTGCCGCTCGCGCAGTTTCCCCGGATCAAGTCGGATCCCGCGCTGAGCAAGGAGTTGCTGGTCTTCCCGAAGGTGCAGATCGTCTACCTCGGCCTCAACGAGCGCG
>DASSJF010000079.1 GCA_035691305.1 bacterium | reverse complement strand
CCGGGCGCCCCGCGGCCGCGTCCACGCTGTCCGCCACGCCCGCCACCACGACCCGCGAATCACGCGACAGCGCTTCGAGGTGCCGGCGGCCCATGGCGCCGGCGCCGACCAGCCCGATCTTTACCGGCACGCCGCTCCCTCCGGACGCATGGCGTCTAGCGCGCCGTGTCCGATCCCGCGCCGCTCTGGAACGGGGCGGGTACGGGCGGCACGGTGATCCGCCGTCCGGTCTCCGCCGCCGTCAGCAGCGCGTCGCAGACGAGCGCGCACGCGAGGCCGTCCGCGAAGGTCGCGCCGGCCATCGGACCGTCCGCGCCCGCGATCCGCCGGCCCAGTTCTTCGAGCTGATGAACGAAACCGCTCTCCCAGCCGAGCGTGTGGCCCGGCGGCCACCACCGGCCGCCGTAGGGATGCGTGCGCTCCGTGACGAGCACGTCGGCGAGGCCGCGCGCGTCCCCGTCGCCGTGGTAGACCCGCAGTTCGTTGAGGCGCTCGAGGTCCCAGGCGACGGTGCCGCGCTCCCCGTTCAGTTCGAAGGTAAACAGGTTCTTCCGGCCGGGACACATACCGCTGGCCTCGAGGGTGCCGACCGCGCCGTTTTGAAACTCCAGGGTAGCGACGACCGCGTCCTCCACGGTGACGGGCGCCGGGCCTGAGCCGCGCGGCCGCTCGGGAATGTACGTGCGCGTCGCCGCGGTGACCGCGGTGATCGGACCGGCGAGCAGGAGGGCGAGGTCGAGGGGATGGGCGGCGAGGTCGCCGATCACGCCGCTCCCGGCCGTCTCTCGATCGTGACGCCAGTTCCACGCGGCCTTCGGGTCCACCAGCGAGTCGTCGCTGTAGCGGCAGCGGAAGTGGTAGAGCCGGCCGAGATCGCCCGATGCGATCATCCGGCGCGCCAGCAGTACGGCCGGCATGAAGCGGTAGTTGAAGCCGGTCATCGCGACCCGGCGGCTCTCTCGGGCCGCCTTGGCCATCTCCATCGCCTCGCGGGCGGTCCGGCCGAGCGGTTTCTCGCACAGCACGCCCTTTCCCGCGCGAAGCGCCGCCACGCTCGGGGCCGCGTGAAGATCGTTCGGGGCCGCGTTGATGAAGAGGTCGACGCCCGGGTCCTCGACGAGCGACTGCCACTCCGTCGTCGCCCGCTCCGCGCCGTACCGGCGGGCCGCCTCGTCGACGGCATCGCGGGTCCGGCCGCAGACCGCGACCAGGCGCAGCGGCGCCGGCGCGTCGGGAAACAACTCGGGATGGCGTCGCACGGCCGCCAGGTGCGCCTTTGCGACGCCCGTGTAACCGAGGACCGCGACGCCGAGCGGCCGCGCCACGCTACGCCGCCACCGGGCTAACTAAGCGCGTGTGATACTTTGCGGATCGCGCGCACGATATCGGCCTCGTCCCGCTCCGTCATCAGCGGATGCAGGTCGATGTGGATCGCCCGCTTGAGAAGATCGTCGCTCCGCGGGAACATGCCCTTCTCGAGGCGCGCCCTGCCGCGGTAGTGGGGACACTCCCACGAGCAGTGCCGCTCCGAGAACATCCGCCGTTCGATGATCTGATCGAAGTGGTAGTACACGTGCTGGCCGCTGTCCCAGGCGATGGTGTTGCGGATGCCCTCGGCATTGAGGGCGGTGCTGAAGGCCCGGGTCTGCTCGCCCGCCGGCCGGTAGAACATCAGCGTCGCGCCGGTGTCACCCTCCGCGTCCGGCAGCGGGCGCGGGGTCAGGCCCGGCACGCCGGTGAGACCGTCGAGGATCGTCCGCTTGTGCGCCCGCATGCGCTCGACGATGCCGTCCATCCGGCCGAGCTGCACGAGCCCGATCGCGCCGGTGATTTCGCTCATCCGGAAGTTTAGGCCGATCATCAACGGGTTCCCGGACGGCAGCGTCTCGTCGAGCTCCTGGATGCGCGCGGAGCCCTGGTCGTGGAAGCGCACCGCGCGGTCGTAGAGCGTGGCGTCGTTCGTGACGACCACGCCGCCTTCGCCGGTCGTGATCACCTTGTGGTACTGGAGGCTGAACGCCCCGAGATCGCCGAACGTGCCGAGCCGCGCGCCCCTGTACCGGCCGCCCACCGCCTGCGCGGTGTCCTCGACGATGCGCAGTTTGTGACGGCGCGCCGTCTCGACGATCGGCGCCATGTCGGCGCCGGCGCCGCGCATGTGCACGGGTAGAATCACCTTGGTCGCGGGGGTGACCGCGGCCTCGACGGCGCGCGGGTCCATATTGAGGCTCTCGTCGATGTCGACGAACACCGGCACCGCGCCCAGGATGACGACCGCGTTGATCGTGGCGATCCAGGTATAGGTCGGGACGATCACCTCGTCGCCGGGTCCGGCACCGAGGGCGGCGAGGGCCGTGATGAGCGCGGCCGTGCCCGAGGTGACGCCGACCGCGTGACGCGCGCCGACCGCGCGCGCAAACGCGTGCTCGAACGCCACCACCTTGCCGAGCGGCTTCGGCCCATAGTGCCGGAAGAGGCTCTGGCTGTCCAGGACTTCCATGACCGCGGCCTTTTCCTCGGCACCGATCAAGAGGCCGCCGGGATAGCCGGGGAGGAGAGGTTCGGTCCGCACCGGAGTCCCGCCGTCGACCGCCAACCGCTCGCCCGCCGTTCTGCTCATAGCCTGCCTCCCGTGGTGCCGCGGATGATGAGCTCGTTCGCCACCAAGGTGACGGGCCGCGGCGCCCGGTCCCCATCGATGAGGCCGAGGAGGATCCGCGCCGCGGTCGCGCCCATGACGTCCTTGCGAATGCGGACCGTCGTGAGCGGCGGATCGGTTGTCGCCGCGAGTTCGATGTCGTCCATCCCCACGACGGAGAGGTCGTCCGGAATCTTGAGACCGGCGGCGCCGGCCGCCCGCATCACGCCGAGCGCCTGCTTGTCGGTGACGGCGAAGATCGCGGACGGACGATCGGCGAGCCCCAACAGCTCCGACGACCGCCGAAAGGCCGCGTCCGCGTCGACCGGGATCAGCGCCTCGAGCGCCGGATCGCGCCCGAGGCCGGCGTCCCGCAGCGCGGCGACGTAGCCTTCCTGGGTCTCGCGGCCGAACGGATAGTCGACCGCGGCGCCGACGAATCCGATGCGCGTGTGGCCGAGACCGGCGAGGTGCCGGGTGGCGGCGTAGGCCCCCCCGGTGTTGTCGTTTACCACCGCGGGCGCGGCGACGCCCGCGACGAAGTTGTCGAGGATCACGACGGGGACGCCCGCTCCGAGCGCGGCGCGCACCCAGCGCGCCTCGACAACGCCCGCGACGAGGATGCCGTCGACCTCGCGCGCCTGCGCCATTTCGACGAACGGGGGCGCGGAGGACGATGGTCGCAGCGGCGGTGCGATCAGCATGCGCACGCCGACCTCCTCGAACACGCTGCCCACCCCGGCGAGGACCGCCCGGTAGAAGAGATCGGAGAAGATGCCGGTCATGTTGAGCCCCGGCACGATCGCGACGGAGTTGGAGCGGCCCAACTTGAGCCGCCGGGCCGCGGCGTTCGGCGTGTACCGGAGCCGCCGGGCCGCGTCGCGGACGCGCTTACGGGTGATGGTGCTGACGCGGGCCCGGCCGTTGAGCGCCTGGGAGGCGGTGGGAAGGGATACCCCCGCCAGCCGGGCGACATCGCGCAGGCTGCTGGCGGCGTGCGCCCGGCGGTTGAGCCGTGCTCGTCGCCCCGGCGCGACCTTATTCTTGCGTGCCGCCACCCGGGCCACGGCTTAGCCCCGCACCGCAACGCGAAGACGCCGCACGCACCCATTGTGGGGACAGCGGACCCATTTGTCAAACCGATTTGACAGGAATTCCCGGGCGGCGGCCCGAAACGTCAGGCCCACAGCGTATCCGATCAGATCAGACATTCGCCCCGCCGTCACGGCAGATTGCTCGGCCTCTGCCTCGGCGGCCGGGCGGTCGCCTCGGCGGCCATCGTCTCGGAGGTGCGGGCGCTTGCCAGCACGGACTGTGGCATCGGGACGGGTGGCCGAAGAAGCCCGAGATCTCCCGGTCGCGCACGATGCCGACGTCCTCGTCGTCGGCGGCGGCATCGCGGGCGTGATGGCGGCGCTCGCCGCCGGGCGGACCGGCGCCAGAACGCTGCTCGTCGAACGTTTTGGCTCGCTCGGCGGCACCGGCACGGCGGCGATGATGAACCTGTTCTACGTCCCTTACGCGGCCTCTCGCGGTCTCATCCGGGAGCTTTTCGACCGGCTCATCGGGCGCGGCGGCGCGATTCCCGGCGAGTTCGTCGTCTACGATCCGGAACTGTACAAAGTAACGGCCCTCGAGATGCTGGCCGAGGCCGGCGCCCGCGTGCTGCTCCACACCTTTGTGAGCGACGTGGTCTTGGACGGCCGCGATCTGCGGGGTATCGTCGCCGAGAACAAATCCGGGCGTCAAGCGATTCTGAGCCGGGTCACCGTGGACGCCAGCGGGGACGGCGACATCGCGGCGCGGGCGGGCGCTCCCTACATCAAGGGCCGCGAGCGGGACGGCAAGATGCGGCCGATGACGCTGATCTTCCGCATGGGCGGCGTGGACGTCCCGCGACTCGTCGAGTACGTGCGGTTACATCCGGACGACTTCTCGCCCGATCCCCTGCAGTGCATGCTCGACCTCGAGCACCAGATGATCCGGATCTTCGGATTCTTCAAGATGGTCGAGGAGGCAAAGGCGCGGGGCGAACTGTGGCCGGACTGCTACTACTTCCGCGTCGAGTCGGTCCTGCCCGACCGGGGAGTGCTCACCGTGAACGCCACCCGGGTCTACGGCGTGGACGGCACCAACGCCGAGGACCTGTCGCGCGCGGAGATCGAGACGCGCCACCAGATGATCCGCCTGGCCGCCTGGGCGCGGGCGCGCGTGCCCGGCTTCGAACGCTCCTTCATCCTGGATTCCGCGAACACGATCGGCGTGCGGGAGACGCGCCGGATCCGCGGTGAGTACCTGATGACCGAGGAGGACATCCTGGCCGGACGCCACTACGACGACGTTGTCGGCGTGGACGCGAACCAGCAGAACCCGCGCCAGCAGGGCGGCCACCCGCCGGACGGCAAAGAGGGCGGCCCGCAGGACGCCGAGGCGCGGGAGATGGTCGCGAAGATGTTCGTGTACGAGATCCCCTACCGGGCGCTGGTGCCGCGGGAGATCGACGGGCTGCTCGTCGCCGGACGCTGCCTCTCCGTCGACCACCACGCCGACGTCTACACGCGCAACCAGGGCACGGCCATGGCCACGGGCGTCGCCGCCGGCGTGGCCGGCGCGCTTTCGGCGCGGGCGGGCGTCGCGCCGCGCTCCGTCGATATTCGGGCGGTGCAGCGCGAGCTGACCCGCCTCGGCGTCGACCTTGAACTCCTGCGCCGCCTCGGGCCGTCGCCGGCGTCGCTCGAGGTCTGAGGCGCGATGCGCGTCCGTCCGGAAGTCGACGTCCTCGTCTGCGGCGGTGGAACCGCGGGTGCCGTCGCCGCGGTCGCCGCCGCGCGAACCGGCGCGCGCACGGTCCTCGTGGAGCAGTACGGCACGGTCGGCGGCATGGCGTCGACGGGGATGTCCTTTCTGGGCGTGAGCGACGGTAGCGGCCGGCGCGCGCTCGGCGGGATCGGCGCGGAGCTCTTCGAGCGGCTGACCGGCGCCGGCGCCGCCTTTGACGACCGGCCGGACAAGCAGGTCGCGTCGGTCACGGTGGCGGATCCGGTCGCGCTGCAGCAGACGCTGCTGGAGATGCTCCTCGGCGCCGGCGTGGAGTTTCTGCTCCACACTTTCTGCGTCGATGCGGTGACCGAAGGGCCGCGGGTCCGCGGCATCCTCGCGGCCAACAAGGGCGGCCTCGAAACCGTCCTCGCGCGGGCGATTGTGGACGCGACGGGCGACGGCGATGTCGCCGCGCGCGCCGGCGCCCGGTTCATCCTCGGCCGCACGGGCGACGGCCTGCTGCAGCCCGTGACGCGAATCTTCCGCGTGTGCGACGTCGACGTGGACGAGATGCTGGCGTATCTGCGGGTCCATCCGGAGGAGATGGATCTGCCCGAGCGGTGGGACGGCGGCGCCGCGTACACGGCGGACGACCTGAAGGAGCGGTCGGTCGTCATGGACGCATTTCCGTCGCTCGTCGCCGCGGCCCGGCAGGCCGGCGAGTTGACCGTGCCGCGGGACCGCCTCGGCCTCGAGACGGGCCCGGTGTCCGGGGTGGTCACCGTCAACGCGACTCGCGTCCACGGCGTCGACGCGACCGATCCCGACGCGCTGAGCCGCGCGGAAGTGGAGACGCAGCGCCAGATGTTCGAGGTCTTACGGCTTCTTCGACGGCGGGTGCCGGGGTTCGCGAGGGCCAGGCTGCTCGACTCCGCCTACCAGGTCGGCGTGCGCGAGTCGCGGCACGTCGCCGGGGACTATGTGCTCACGATGGACGACGTCCTGTCGGGCGCCGACTTTCCCGACACGGTCGCCCGGGGCGCTTATCCGCTCGATCTGCACGACATGCGCCCGGGCGCCAACGTGCTCGGCAGCCGGGTGGGCGGCGGCGGCGTGACGCTTCGGCGGGTCGAGCACTCCCACGGGATTCCGCTGCGGTGCCTGACCCCGGCGGCGGTCGACGGCCTCGTCGTAGCGGGCCGCGCGATCTCCGCGACCCATGAAGCCGCCGCGTCCGTTCGAGGCCAGGCCGTCTGCATGGCGACGGGGCACGCCGCAGGCACCGTCGCCGCGATGAGCGCCGCCGCGGGGACACCGCCCCGGCGGCTCCCGATGCCCGCCGTTCAGCGGACGCTGCGCGCGCAGCACGCCGTACTGGACTCCGCGGTTCCGGCGACGTGACGGACCGGGCCGCGGTACGAGCGATACGTCGAGGTGGGAAGGGGGGGACACCGCCGCGCGGACCTTGCTGATCGCGTAAGAGTACGACGGCCGGGCCGGAGCCGAACGCCGGCCTGTCGAGATCACGACGGAGGAGGGGATCACGCGTATGTTGCGTCAGCCACGATACCGCATCGCCGCGACCGTGCTCGCAATGCTGCTCGCGGCGGTGCTAGTGACCGGCTCGCTGCCCCAGGCGTCGCGCGCCCAGAACATGACGACGCTCACGTTCCTGGGCCCGGACTTTGACGAGTGGGTGGCCTTCGTCAAGGTCGCGAACGAGATCGGCAAGCCCATGGGCATCCAGATCAAGCCGGAGTACCTGCCCTGGGACAACGTGTTCCAGAAGGCGCTGATCGATTCCAAGTCCGGCGTGAAGACGTGGGACTACGTCTACGTCTACAACACCTGGATCCCGGGCCTCGCCGCGGCCAAGGCGGTCATCCCGATCGATGACTTGATGGCCACGCCCGAGGCCCAGAAGGCGGTGCAGCCGGACGACTTCATCAGCCTGACGACGGTCGGGCTCCAGTTCGACAAGAAGCTGTGGGCGATGCCGATGCTCGCCGCCCCGTACATGATGGGGTACCGGACCGACATCTTCGCCGATCCGACCGAGAAGAAGGCGTTCCAGGCCAAGTACGGCTACGCGCTGGCCGTCCCGCAGACGTACAAGCAGCTGATGGACGTGGCGCAGTTCTTCACCCGCAAGGCCGGCGACAAGCTGATGGGCAAGCCGCTCGCCCAGGACTTCTACGGCGTCGTCATGGCGAATAAGAGCGGCGGCTTCCTGTTCCACCGGTACGAGCACATTCTGGTCGCGTTCGGCGCGGACCTGATCTACGACCCCAAGACGATGCAGCCCACGGTCAATTCGCCGCAGAGCATCGCCGCGGCGAAGTACTACGTCGCGCTCCACAAGTACATGGAGCCCGGCAGCGAGTCCCTGACCGGCGGCGGCGCGGAGCGCATCATGGCGTCCGGCCGGGGTGCGATCGCGATGGACGCGCTCGACAACATGCTGTCCGTGCTGCCCGTGGCGAAGCTGTCCAAGGTCGTGGGCAAGATCAACTACACGCTGCTGCCGACGCAGGTTGCGGGCCGGCCCCACGCCAACGTCGGTGACGCGAACGGTCTCGCGATCTACGCGCTCACCCAGCACAAGGCCGAAGCGTTCAAGCTGGCCACGGCCGTGCTGAACGCCCGGGGGACGAAGCAGGTGATGAAGGAGTACCCCGCGCTCATTCCCATGCGGTCCTCTGTGATCAAGGACCCGGAAGTGCGGACGAACTATCCGAACGTGTTCAACGCGATGACCACCTTCATCAACGGGAAGCCGTACACGACCTTCATCCCGCCGCTCAAGGAATGGGTCCAGGCTCAGGACATTTACGAACAGGCGCTGTCCGCCGCGATGTCGGGCCAATCGTCGGTGGAAGACGCGCTCAACGGTGCCCAGGCCAAGACGTTGGACTTCTTCAAGCGGCAGGGCTACATCAAGTAACCGCCTAAGGCGGCGCGGGAGGGCCGCCGCCCGCCGTGAGGCGGGCGGCGGCCTCCCGTCCGAAGGCGTCCTCCGGAGCGCGCCATGGGCATGAAGTGGGCGGTCCTCGGCAGCGGGCGATTCTACTTCTGGATCATGACGCTGCCCGCGGTGCTGTACGTGGTCGCGTGGCGCCTCGCCCCCGCGCTCTACACGCTGTGGCTCGGCGGGCACACGTACAACATCGTGTACGATAACGCGCCGCGCTGGAACCATCTGGCGAACTTCGTCCAGATCGCGCGCGACGGCTCGCTCCGCCAGTCGCTGGGCCTGTCCGCGAAGTTCGGCCTCATCGCCACCGCCGCCGAGGTCATGATCGGGCTCGCCGCGGCGCTCTTCTTCGACAGCGACCCGCCGGGGCGGAACCTGCTGCTCGGCGTCTTCCTGCTGCCGATGATCATGGCCCCCGTCGTGGTCGGGACGGCGTGGGGGACGCTCTTCGACCGGACCGTCGGCTACATCCCGTACATCCTGCAGCAGTTGAACGTGCCGCAGCCCGACTGGCTGGCGACCCCCGGCGGCGCGATGTTCGCGCTCATCGTCGCCGACACGTGGGAGTGGGCGCCGCTCGTGACGCTGCTGCTGTTTGCCTCCCTGCAGACCATCCCGCGGGAACACTTCGAGGCCGCCCGCGTGGACGGCGCCTCAGGATGGCAGCTGTTCCGCCGGATCATCCTGCCGCAGATTACCGGGATGGTCCTCGTCGCCGCCGGCCTCCGCCTCATGGACGCCTTCCTCGAGCTGGACAAGGTGTTCGTGATGACCGGCGGCGGCCCGGGCTCGTCGACCCAGTTCGTAAGCATGTTCGTCTACAAGCAGGCGTTCCAGTTCTACGAGCTGGGCTACGCGTCGGCGGTGATCACGGTGCTGCTGGCCGTCCTCGCCGCCGCCTACTGGCTGTACCTGCGCAGCTACTACCGGGCCCTGGGGTCCGCGAATTTGTGATGGACGCCCGCGACCTGGCTCCGCGCGAAGGCGACGCCGAGGCCGTCCACCGGCGGGCGGCGCGTACGCACGTCCGCCACCGGTCGGCGGCGGCCGTCCGTCGCGGCCGCTGGCAGATCGCCGGCATCGCGGCGGTGTTGGCTTGGACGCTGCCGCCGTTCCTGTACCTCATCGCCCTGTCGCTCAAGCCCGAGCGCCTTCTGATCGACCGCTCCGCGGTGTTCTTCGTCCCGACGCTCGAGCGGTACCACGACTTCGTCGCCAGCGGCCTGGCGGCGCCGATCTGGACGAGCCTGCTGACGTCCACGCTCGGGGCGGCCGGCACCGTCGTGCTGGCCGGCCTCGCGGCGATGACGTTTCGCTTCCTCGACTTCAAGGCGAAGACGGTGCTGTTTCTGCTCATCTTGCTGCCCCGGATGTTCCCGCCGGTGACGACACTGATCCCGATTCAGCTGGCCCTGAAGCACCTCGGACTCATCGACACCAAGACGGCCCTCGTCATCCTGTTCATCGGGTTCGAGATCCCGTTGGCGATGTGGGTGCTGCATACGTTCCTCGCGGACGTGCCGCGGGAGCTCGCCGAGAGCGCGGCGTTGGACGGCGCCTCGCTGCCGGCGATCGTGACGAGAATCCTGCTGCCGCTGGCGGGGCCGGGCCTGCTGGCCGCTTTCATCCTCAGCTTCATCTTCAACTGGAACGAGTTTCTGTTCCCGCTGATCGTGACGAGTTTCAACGCGCGCACCGGCTCGGTGGCGATCATGAGCTTCACCGCCGGCTACAAGAAGCTGCAATGGGGCGCGCTCGCCACGCTCGGGGTGATCATGACGATCCCCGTCGTGCTGTTCGTGCTGGCGTTCCGGCAGTCGCTGGTCCGCGGCTTCACCGCCGGCGCGCTCAAGGGCTGAGACGTCGACGATCCGGAGGGAGACGATGGCGCACGGGGGCAATCGCTCGGAGCCCGGTCGAGAGAGTTTGACGCGTCGCCGGCTGCTGGCGCTCACGGCGGGCGCCGCGGCCGGCGCGGTGCTGCCCGGCGGGCGGCTGCCTGCCCCGCGGGTGCTCGCGGCCGCGGAGAAGCGCGGCGGCACGTTGACGGTCGGCCTGAACACCGACCTCGTGTCGCTGGATCCGAACGACATCGTGTTCGCGAACGTGCCGATGTTTTTCCAGGTCTACAATTATCTGGTGAAGTACACGACCACGCTGCAGGCCCGGCCGGACCTGGCCGAGTTCTGGGACGTGGCGAAGGACGGCCTGAGCGTCGTGTTCCGGTTGCGCGACGGCGTGCGGACACATTCCGGCGGCACCTTCGGCGCCGACGCGCTGATCGCCAACTTCCGCCGCACGAAGGACAAGGCGACGGGCGGGGGGCTGTTCAGCCGCCTCGCCGACTGGGAGGCGGCCGACCGCCTCGACGCGCGCACCGTCCGGTTCCGGTTCGCGCATCCGCACCCTGATTACCTCGCGCAGATCGCCCGCTGGGGCATGGTCGATCCGGCGGCGTTCGCCACGGTGCGGAACAAGGGCGGCGGCACCGGACCGTACCGCGTGCAGGAGTGGGCGCCGGGCGACCACGTCACCTTCACCCGCTTCGACGGGTACTGGCAGCAGGGGCTGCCGCTGCTGGACCGCGTCGTCTGCCGGGTGTTTTCGGATCCCCAGGCGCTCGAGAACGCCTTCCAGGCCGGCACGGTCGACGTCGCGCACACGATCGTCAACAAGGACGTCGCGCGCCTCCGGCAGGCCGGCTTCGAGATCACGCCCGCCCCGGTGCCGAACGAGTACTACGTCCTCGTCATCAACACGCGCCGGCCGCCGCTTGACAACATCAAGGTCCGGCAGGCGATCCAGTTGCTGGTCGACCGCGCCGCGGTCGTGCGCACCGTGCTGGGCGGCGTCGGCCGGCCGGTCGTGCAGATGGTCACCCCGGCCTCGCCGGGCTACGACCCGAAGCTCGACGCCGAGTACGGGTACAACGCCGCGAAGGCGAAGCAGATCCTCGCGTCGGCCGGTGCGGGCCGCAACGTGCGGCTGAACTTCCTGACCTCCACCAGCACGCCCGAACTGCCGCAGATCGCGCAGATCATCCAGGCGGATCTCCGGCAGGCCGGCCTCGACGCCAACATCACGATCCACGAGCCGGCCCAATACTTCCCGCCGTACTTCGCCGGCAACTTCGACCTCAGCCTCTCGTTCCTCACGCTGGCGACGATCGACCCGACGGACTTCACCATCAGCTCGGCGTTCCGGACGGACGGGACGAATCCGGCGTGGATCCAGGTCGGACCGCCGCGCGAATACGTCGACGGGCTGCTCGGCCTCAACACGACGTCCGACATGCGCGAGCGCTGGACGCGCCTGCGCGGCGTGATCCGCTATATCCTCGAGCAGGCGTGGGCCGTGCCGGTCGCGCTGCGCCTGCCGACATACGGCCTCGGCAAGGCGGTGCAGGGGTTCGACGTCGATCCGCAGATGCTGATTCAGCTGAAGGGGACGTGGCTCAACCGCTGACGGCGCGGCGCCGGGACCGGGAAGGCGGGGAAAGACCATGGAGATCCGGTACGAACTGATGCGGCCCCAAGACATCGTCGCCGCCCGCGCGCGGGCGGCGATCGCCTATCTGCCGATCGGTCCGATGGAATGGCACGGCCCGCATATGGCCGTCGGGATGGACATGCTGCACGCGCACACGATGGCGCTGGACGCGGCGCGCAAGGCCGGCGGCGTCGTCCTGCCGCCCCTGCCGCTCGGCACCGAGACCTACACGGACGCGGAGCGACTCCGCCACCGCGGCTTCACCGGGACCGAGCGCATCTACGGGATGGACTACCCCGGGTTCGCGCTGCCGAGCCTCTACATCGAGGAGAGCGCGTTCGCGTTGATCGTACGCGAGGTAGTGCGGGGCCTGAAGCGCCAGGCGTTCAAAGTGATCGCGCTCGTGAACGGTCACGGGGCGCTCAACCACCGGATGACGCTGATGCGGGTGGCGACCGAGACGACGGAACCGGGCCGCGCGACCGTCCTGCTGGCGGGATACCTCTACGACGGCCGATACCGCGAGCACGCGGCGATCGGCGAAACGTCATACCTGCTGGCGTACCATCCCGAGGCCATCGACCTCTCCGCGCTGCCGGCGCCGCCGCAGCCGCTTGGCTACCGCGAGTTCGGGATCCTCGACCGCCAAACGGTGGTCGGCGAGCCCACCCCTGACTTCACGGTGGCCCCGGAGCACGATCCCCGCCGCGCCAGCGCGGCGAAGGGGCGTGAGGACGTGGCTTACGAGTCCGATCAGATCGCACGGAGGGTCACAGAAGCGCTCGCCGCGCTAGAGCGGCAATAGGGGCCATGGCGGCCGGCGGGCTGGGACGCTACTTGGTGCGGCGCGGCATCGAGGCCGCGTTCACCCTGTTCCTCGCGTCGGTCCTGGTCTTCGCCATGGTGGCCGCGCTGCCCGGCGATCCGGCGCAGGTGATCCTTGGAGACCGCGGCACCCCCGACCAGGTGCGGGCGCTGCGGGTGTATCTCGGCTTGGACCGGCCGCTCCCGCTGCAGTACGGGAACTGGATCGTCCGCATTGCGCATGGAGACCTCGGCCACTCGCTCATCAACGGCGCGCCCGTGGCGGAGATCGTCGGCCGCGCGCTTCCGCTGACCCTGCAGTTGTCGCTGTGGGCGTTCGCGGTCGTCGTGCTCATCGCGTTTCCCGCCGGCGTGTTCGCGGCGACCCGGCCGCGGTCGCCGGTCACGGTCGCGCTGCGCTGGTACCATGGATGGGCGCTCGCGGTCCCGGTGTTCTGGCTCGGCGTCGTGCTGTCGTGGTACTTCGGCGTCGTTTTGAAATGGCTGCCGCCGTCGGGCTTCGCGGGCTTCGGAGTGAACCCGACCGCGTGGGCGCGCAGCCTCCTGCTGCCGGGGATCACCCTCGGCCTCGGGGTCGGCTCGGTGATGGCGCGCTTCGTCGAGGCGTCGCTCGGCGACGTGCTGTCGAACGACTACATCCGCACCGCCCGCGCAAAGGGCCTGCCGGCCCGCGCCGTCGTCTGGCGGCACGCCCTCGGCAACGCGCTCATCCCGATCGTGACGGTGCTCGGCATTCAGGCCGGATTCTTCATCGGCGGCGCCGTGATCACCGAGGCCGTCTTCGCGATTCCGGGTCTCGGCAGCATGCTCTGGCGCTCGATCCTGACGCGGGACTACCTCGTGACGCAGTCGGTCATCCTCGTGGGGATCGCCGCGTTCGTGGGGATCAACCTCTGCACCGACGCGCTCTACGGGCTGCTCGACCCGCGCGTGCGGTACCAATGAGCGTGTCGGCGCGGAGCCTCGTGGATCCCCGCGTCGGCCTCCGCGCGCGGCCGCGGCTCCGCCGGCGGGGGCTGTTCGATCCCGGCGCGGTCTTCCTGGCGGCGATCGCGGCGGCGGCGATCGCCGCGCCGCTCCTCGCGCGGTACAGCCCGACGGACATGAGCAAGGAATCCGTCCTCGCGCTCCCGTCGTGGCGCCACCTGCTCGGTACCGACCAGTTCGGCCGGGACATTCTCAGCCGGCTCCTCTACGGCGCCCGGACGGCCCTCCTCATCGGCGTCGGGTCGACCACGGTCTCCGCGGTGTGCGGCGTGCCGCTCGGGTTGTGGACCGGATTCAAAGGCGGCGCCGTGGACGCGGTCGCGATGCGGACGGTCGACACCCTGCTCGCCGTTCCACCCGTCCTGCTGGCGATGGCACTCGTCGCGGCGGTCGGGCCGGGATCGCTGAACGCCGGGATCGCGATCGCGCTCGTGGGGCTGCCGCAGTTCGCCCGGATCGCGCGGGCCGGCGTGCTGATCCATCGGGAGATGGAGTACGTGGAGGCCTCCGTCGCGGCCGGCGCGCGGGATGCGCGTATCGTCTTTCGGACGATCCTGCCGAACGTGCTCTCGCCGGTGCTGATCCAGATTCCGATCGGCGTGTCGCGCGCCATCCTGCTCGAGGCGAGCCTGAGTTTTCTCGGGCTCGGAACCCAGCCGCCCCAGCCGTCGTGGGGCCTCATGATCAGCGAGAGCCGCGAGTACATGTACGCCGCGCCGTGGTACGGCATCTTCCCTGGGGCGCTCATCGCGCTCACCGTCCTGGCCCTGAACCGGTTGGCCGACCGCGTGCGGGGCCGCTGGAGCGCCAATCGTGCGCCGTAGCCCGGCGACTTTGCCAAATCGGTTTGACTAACGCCGCCGCCGTGCCCCATAATTGCGGCGATGCCGCGCGGCGTCGCGGCGGCGGCCGGGTGATTCGCGAAGGGCACAACGTGCGGAGCGGGTAGGCGCGATGGACGCTCACGGGCTGCGGGTGGCGCACTACATCAACCAGTTCTTCGCCGGGATCGGCGGCGAGGAGCGCGCGGACACGCCGCCGGCCGTCAAGGACGGCGCGGTCGGCCCCGGGCGCGCGATTCAGGCGGCCCTCGGCCCGCGCGGCGCGGTGGTCTCCACGATGGTATGCGGCGACAGTTACTTCAACGAGCAGATCGGGCCGGCGGCCGAGGCGGTCCGCGCCTGGCTCGACGCGCAGCGTCCCGACGTGGTGATCGCCGGGCCGGCGTTCGCCGCGGGCCGGTACGGGCGGGCGTGCGTCGAGGTGTGCCGCATCGCGGCGGACCTCGGGATTTCGGCCGTCAGCGGCATGTACCCGGAGAATCCCGGGCTCCTCATGTACCGGGAGGCCTACGTCGTGCCGACCGCGGGCACCGCCGCCGGCATGGGCGCGGCGATCGCCGCGATCGTGCCGCTCGCGCTCAAGCTCGGCGCGAAGATCCCGGCCGGCCCGGCGGAGGACGAGGGCTATCTGCCCCGCGGCGTCCGCCGTCCCGGCACGCGGGCGCTCCCCGGCGCGCGGCGGGCCGTCGACATGCTCGTCGCCAAACTCGCCGGAACGCCGTTTCGCACCGAGTTGCCGGTGGAAGGGTACGAGGCGGTGGCGCCCGCGCCGCCGGTCGCGGACCTGCCGCACGCGACGATCGCCGTCGTGACGACCGGCGCGATCGTGCCGAAGGGGAATCCGGACCACTTGAAGCGGTGCAGCGAGACCCGCTGGCGGCGTTACGAGCTGGACGGGCGGAAGCGCCTGTCGCCGGCGGAGTTCGAGTGCGTCCACGGCGGCTTCTACAACGTGCCGGCGTCGGAGAACCCCAACGTCGTGTTGCCGCTCGACGCGCTGCGCGACCTCGAAACCCGCGGCGTGTTCGCGCGGCTCGCCGACTTCTACTGCACCACGACCGGTAACGACCAGCGGTTCGCGGACTGCGTGCGCAACGGCAAGGAGATCGCGGAGCTGCTCTGGCAGGAGCGCATCGACGGGGTGTTGCTCGTCGCCACCTGAGGGTCGTGCAATCGTTGCGGCGCAACGATCAGCAAAGAGATCGAACGGCGGCGGATCCCGGTGGTTGTCATCAGCGCGCTGCCGCCCCTGGCGATGCAGGCCGGCGCGAACCGCGTCGTGCAGGGCGTCAAGATCGAGCACGTCTGCGGGGACCCCGCGCTGCCGGCCGACGAGGACGGCGAGGTGCGTCGTCGCCTGGTGGAGCGCGCGCTGCGGGCGCTCGGGACCGGGGTGGAGCGCCCCACGCTCTTCGAGGACGCCGCCACGGCCGTGGCGGCGCGATGACGGTTCCGATGAACCTGATCGTGGGCACCTTCCCCGTTCGCGAGGTCGCCTCCGGCGCGCCGGCGGGGTGGAAGGACGGCCGGCTCGTGGTCGACACGGACCGCGTCGCCGCGCTCGTGCGGGAAGACCGCCGTATCCGCCGCGTCGCCGTGGATCTCGTCCAACCGGGCGAGGCGGCCCGGATCGTACAGGTGCGCGACGTGATCGAGCCGCGCGTCAAGGTCGAGGGCCCCGGCCATACCTATCCCGGCATCTGCGGCCACGCTCCGGACACCGTCGGCGACGGCGTGACGCACCGGTACGCCGGTTTCGGCGTCCTCATCGCCTCGGAGGCGCTCCCGCACATCCGCCGCACGGTCAGCGCGGCCACGGACAGCCTCATCGACATGTCGGGCCCCGGCGCCGTGACCGTCTACAGCACGCTGCGGTACGTGGCGCTGACGATCGAGACGCTGCCGGACCTCGACCTGACGTCCTGGAACGACGCGCTGCGCGGGGCCGCCCACCGCGTGGCGGCCGATCTCGCGGAGCTCGTGCGCGGGCAGACGCCGCCGGAGCGGCGCGGGTACCGGCTGGCGGCGCCGGCCGCGGGGCGGCCGCGCGTCGTGCACGTGCACACCCTCAACGCGTCGATGGTCCCGGGCATCGGCACCGGCATCTACGGGTATACGCAGCACGCCCTGCCCGTGCTGCTGCACCCCAACGAAATCCTCGACGGCGCGGTCGCCGGCGACGCGGTCGTGACGTATCCCGGCAAGTGTACGTGGCTGCACGTGAACAACCCGGTGCTCGGCGCCCTGTACGACCGCGACGGGACCGACGTCGCGTGGCTGGGTTCCATCATCTCGCGCACGCGCTGGGGCGGGCTCGACGAGAAACGCCTGAGCGCGTACCAGACCGCCAAGCTGGCGTCGATGCTCGGCGCCGAGGGCGCGCTCGTCACCTGGAACCACGGCGGCAACGACCTGCTCGAGGTGATGATGACGATTCAGAGCCTCGAGCGCGCCGGCATCAAGACGACGTTCCTCACGATCGAGTCGGACATCAAGGTGGTCAGGATGACGCCGGCGCTCGCAGAGACCGGCACGTCGGAGCCGCCGCTGCTGTTCAGCGTCCCGGAGGCGGACGCGATCGTGAGCACGGGCACCCTCGCGCCGGCCGATCCGCTGCCGGCGATGCCGCGCGTCATCGGCGGCCGCGAGGTGGTCTTCGACCAGGAGCGCCCGGACGTCCGCACGCCGGCGGCCGGGCCGCTGGATCTCGAGGCCGTGTCCGGGGCGTATTCGCCGATCTTCGGCCACTTCGACAACTACGGCCTCGGAAGCCAGACGTACCTTGACTACTGAAGGCGCCGGACCGGTCCTCGGCCTCCGGCCCGTCGTGCGCGCGGCGCGGTTCGCCATCGCCCACACGCCGGGGCTGATCGCGGCCGGATCCAAACCGCGGCGCGAGCTGGCGTCCCGAGGCGCCGCGGAGCGCGAGGCGCTCGTGCGGCACCTGCGGTCGTTCGAGGACGCCGTGCGATACCCGCCGCACCAGGTGATGCTCGGCGCGCTTCCGCCGGAGGCGCTGCGCGGGATTCCCCGGCCGTGGCATGACCGGCCGGTGGACGGGGCGCGCGCGGAGGGGCCCGCCGGGCGGATGCTCGACGAGACGGAGTTCTACGCCTGGCTGGCGCGTGCGGATACGGCGAGCCTGCTGTACGTCACACCCGAGTTCGCGAAGACGCTGCGGAGTTTCGGCGCGCCGGACCAGATCCAGACGATGGCCGCGGCCGACCTGGCGCGGGCGGCGGCGCGCGGCGCCGAGCCGCTGCGCCGCGCCCCCGACGAAACGGTCGGCGTCCTCGTGCCCGGACACGAACAGGACGAGTCGCTGGCGGCGGCGGTGCTGCTGGAGAATCTCGCCGCGAAGGTGACCGGCGCGCTGGCCCTGCGGGCGCTGCTCGATGCGGTGCCCGCGGACGGGACCGTCGACTATCTCCTCGGGTGCGGCGAGGAGGCGGTCGGCGACCGATACCAGCGGGGCGGCGGCAACCTCGCCAAGACGATCGGCGAACTCGCCGGCGTGCGCACCGCCGGGGCGTCGGACGTCAAGTCGTTCTGCGCGAGTCCGCTGCACGCGCTCCTGGTGGCCGGCGCGCTGGTCGCCGCGGGGGTGCACCGGCGCGTGGTCGTGGTGGCGGGCGGCTCGCTGGCGAAGCTGGGCATGAAGTACCGCGGCCACGTGGCCGCCGGCTATCCGGTGCTCGAGGACGTCATCGTCGGCGCCGCGGTCGACGTCGTGCCGGACGACGGGCGCAGCCCGGTGCTGCGCCTCGACGCCGCGGCGGTGCATCGGGTCGGCGACGGCGCCGCGCCTCACCAGATGGCGCAGGTGCTTTCCGCGGCGCCCTTGCGGGCCGCCGGCCTGCGGCTGTCCGACGTGGACCGGTACGCCGTCGAACTGCACAACCCGGACATCACGGAGCCCGCCGGATCCGGCGACGTGCCGTACCGCAACTACCAGATGATCGCCGCGCTGGCCGCGCAGGGCGGCGAGATCGACCGCGCGGGGATGGACGCCTTCATCGCGGCGCACGGGATGCCGGGTTTCTCGCCGACGCAGGGGCACATCGCGTCCGCGGTAGCGTACCTGCCGCACGCGATCGCCGGCCTCTCGGACGGCCGGCTGCGGCGGGTGCAGCTTGTGGCGAAGGGCAGCTTGTTTCTCGGCCGCATGACCAACATGGCGGACGGCGTCAGCCTGCTGCTGGAGCGCAACGAGACGCCGCCGGCCGGAGGAGGGGTCGCATGATCGATTTGCACGGCAAGCTCGTCCTCGCCCTCGGGGAACGCGACGGCATTCCGGCCCAAGCGATCGCCGCCTGCGCCGAGAGCGCCGGCGGCCGGGTCGTCTACGCCGCGACGCAGTGCTTCGTCTGAACGTCGGCGGGCGCGATGGATCTGGAGGAGCAGGGGAGGATCCAGCAGCTCGTCGAGGCCGGCGATCGCGACCGGATGGTGGTGGTGCTCGGCACGCCGAACGCCGCCAGCACGCTCATGGTCGCGCTCACGCTGACCGACGGCGACCCCAGCTACGCCGGACCGCTCGCCGGAGTCCCGTTGGGACTCCCCGTGTACCATGTGCTCGAAGAGAGCGTCAAGGACGCCATTCCGGCCGGCGTGTACGACGAGCAGATCGGCCCCATGGCGTTCGTGCTGGATAAGCCCGGTATCGAGGAGGCGCTCGCGACCGTGCGCGGCCGGCCGCGTGCGTAGCACTCCGAGACGCCGTACCCGGGGGCGGGCATGCGCATCACGAAGGTTCGGACGCGCCAGGTGGACGTTCCGCTGCCGGCGCCGTTTCATCCGGCGTGGGCGCCGGGCCAGATCGTCGAGGCGATCCACCTCGCGTACGTGCGGATCGACACGGACGCCGGGGTCTACGGCATCGCCGGCCACGAGTTCTACGGCGCCGAGGAGCAGTGCGTCGCGCGGATTGCGCAGTACTTGGTCGGCGAGGATCCGCTGCGGATCGAGAAACACGCCGGCACGCTGCGCTACCTCTGGCCGTACTTCGGCACCGCGGTCTGGTTCGTGGAGATCGCGCTGTGGGACATCCTGGGTAAGGTCGCCGGTCTGCCGGTCTACAAGCTGCTCGGCAACTGCCGCGACGCGCTGCCGGCCTACGCGTCCACCGGCCAGAACCGCACGCCGGCCCAGCGCGCCGAGGACGCGAAGCGACTGCGCGACGAGGGCTACCGCGCGATCAAGCTGCGGATCCACAACGAGACGCTGGCCGGCGACGTCGCGCAGATCGCCGCGGTGCGGAAGGCCGTCGGCGGCGGCATGGCCATCATGGCCGACGCCAACCAGACCGACGTGGACGGCGCCCCGCTGCCGGGTCCGCACTGGAGCTACCACCGCGCGCTCGACACGGCGCGGGCGCTCGCGGAGTACGACGTGACGTGGCTCGAGGAGCCGCTGCCGCGGCACGCCTACGAGCAGCTGCGCCGCCTGCGCGAGGCGTCCCCGGTCCCGATCGCGGGGGGGGAGGTCAACCAAGGATATGCGGAGCTCGACCGGCTCCTGCGCGACGGCTGTTACGACGTGTTGCAACCGGACGTCACGCTGTGTGAGGGGTTGCTGCGCATGCGCGCGCTGGCGGCGGCGGCGGCGGCGATGAACGTGGAGCTGACGCCGCACACCTGGGGTGACCCGCTCGGCACGGTGGCCAACTTACACCTGGCCGCGGCGATTCCCAACGTCACCTATTTCGAGTTCCCGGACGATCCCCCGGCGTTCCCCGCGGCCGTCTACCAGCAAACGCTGAAGACGCCGCTGGTCGTCGACAACGGCATGGTGCAGGTTCCGCAGGGGCCCGGCCTCGGCGTGGAACTGCAGGATTGGATCTTCGAATGACGCCCGCCGCCGGGCGACCGACCCGCCCGCCCGCGGCGACGGCGAACGGCCGCGTGCGGGCCGCGACCCTGGTCGCGCCCGGGCGCTACGAGATTCGCGAGTATCCGCTGCCGGAGCCGGAGCGGGGGTGCGCGCTCGTCAAAATGCGGCTGTCCGGCATCTGCGGCACCGACAAGCACACGTATCAGGGCTACACGACGCAGTACGCCGGCACGGCGGCGCCGCGCCAAATTCCGTTCCCGATCATCCAAGGCCACGAGAACGTCGGGACGGTCGCCGCGATCGGCGGCGACGGAACCTACCGCGACGTCGAGGGGACGCCCCTCGCGGTCGGCGACCGCGTCGTGGTCGGCACCAACGTCGTGTGCGGCACGTGCTACTACTGTCGTCGCGGATTCCCGTACTACTTCTGCGAGCGGATGGTGGACTACGGCAACAACATGAGCGCCGCGGACGCCCCGCATCTATTCGGCGGGTGGGCGGAGTACCTGTACGTCGTGTCCGGCAGTTTCCTCGTGCGGGTGCCCGACGGGGTGCCGGACGAGATCGCCGTGCTCACCGAGGTCATGGCGGTGACGGTCGGGCTGGACCGCGCCAAGCAGATGTCGGCCGTGCCCGACGTGCCGTTTCTGTTCGACGACACGGTGGTCGTGCTGGGCGCCGGGCCCCTCGGGATGTGCTTTCTAATGAAGGCGCGGATGCTCGGCGCCGGGATCATCGCGGCGGTGGACCTTTCGCCGTACCGGCTGGAGATGGCGCGCGCGCTCGGCGCCGACCACGTGCTGGACGCCGGCCGGCTGACCGCGGCCGAGCGCCTCGAAGCCGTGCGCGGTTTTACCCACGGCCGCGGCGCCGACGTGGTGGTGGAGTGCGCAGGGGTCCCGCAGGTGATCCCGGAGGCGCTCGAGATGCTCCGCGTAGGCGGGCTCCTGGTCGAGGCCGGCAACTTCTCCGACCTCGGCGACGTGCCCATCAATCCGCACCGGCACCTCTGCACCAAGAGCGTCCGCATGCTCGGCGTCGGCGGCGAGGAAGTGGGCAGCTACGGACCCAGCCTGCGGCAGATGGCGCGCTACCGAAAGCACTATCCGCTGGACCGGTTCGTCTCGCACCGGTTCCCACTCGAGCAGGTTGAGGCGGCCGTCCGCAAGTCGATGGCGCCGGATTCAATGAAAGTGGTGATCGAACCGTGGGCGTGAAGGTGGGGTTGATCGGCGCCGGCGCGATGGGCCGCCGGCACCTGGAGGCGCTCGCGCGCGACGACCGCGTGCGGGTGGTGGGCGTCGCCGACGCGGCAGAGGAGGCCGCCCGCTCCGCGGCGGCCGAGGCCGGGGCGAAGCCGTGCCGCGACGTCGGGGACCTTGCCGACGCCGGCGCGGAAGCGGTCTTCGTGACGCTGCCGAACGCCTTCCACGCCCGGGTCGTGCTCGACGCGCTCGACCGTGGGCTTCACGTCTTCTGCGAGAAGCCGATGGCGACCACGCTCGCCGACGGACGGACGGTCGCGGAGCGGGTCCGGCGCTCCGGCCGGGTCTACCAGATGGGGTTCAACCGGCGCTGGTCGCCGTCGTACCGTTTCCTGAAATCCCATGTAGACGCGGGGTTTGTCCCGTACTCCGCGAACGTGAAGATCAACGACGGCGACATGCTGACCCCGAGCTGGTACACGAACGTCGAGATCTGCGGCGGCTTCATGTACGATACCGCCGTGCATCTCGTCGACATGGTCGGGTGGCTGGTGGGCCCCGTCGAGCAGGTCTCGGCGCTCGGCCGGCGCAGCTGCTACCCCGACTACGACGACATCGCGATGCTGCTACGCTGCCACGGCGACCGGCCGGTCGTCTTCAGCACGTGCGGACACGCGTCGTGGGCGGCGCCCCAGGAGCGCGTGGAGCTGTACGGCGATCACGCGCTGCTCGTCTCGGAGGACCTCGACCGCGTCCGGTACACGACGCGCGAGACGGCCGACGCGCCGTGGGAGCAGCTGCCGTCGCCGGACCGCGTGACGCTGTGGGGTTACGTCGACGAGGACCGCGAGTTCATCGACGCCTGCCTGGCCCAGGCGGCGCCGCCGGTCGGCGTGTCGGAGGCCCTTCAGAGCATCGCCGTACTCGAGGCCGCGTACACCAGCATCCGAACCGGCGGCGTGTCCACCCCGGTTCCTCAGGAGTAGCCCATGTATCTCTCGTGCAGTTCGGAATCGTACGCGCCGGAGATCAACGGCGGGCGCTTGAGCCTGACCGACTGGTTCCGGGTGTGCGCCGAGGAATTGGGGCTGCGATCGGTGGAACTCGAGGACAAGCACATCGGCGGGCCGACCGCGGCACGGATCAACGAGCTCACGGCGGCCGCCTCGCGCCTGGGACTCCAGATCGTCAACATTGCCCTCATGAACAACTTCGGCCTGACCGACGGGGCGCGGCGGCGCGCGGAGGAAGACCGGACGGTCGAATGGATGAAGGTGTCGCGGGATCTCGGGAGCCGGTTCCTGCGGACGTTCGCGGGCTGGCCCGAAGGGGATCGCGCCGAGCGGTGGCCCGCGATGATCGCGTCGCTCAAGACGGTGTGCGCCCGCGCCCAGGCGGCCGGGGTGCCGCTGGTTATGGAAAACCACAACCACGGCGGCTTCGTGCAGACCGCCGCCGACGTGGCGGCGATCTTCGACGCGGTGGGCAGCCCGGCGCTCAGCCTCCTGCTCGACACGGGGAACTTCATCGACGGCCGGCCGTCGATCGTCCGCACGGCGCGCCTGGCCCGCCACGTCCACGCGAAATTCACTCAAGTGGGGGAGGATGGACGCGACGCCCGGATCGATAACGCGGGAGCCCTCGAGTTGTTGCGCACCGCCGGCTACCGCGGCGCGGTTTCTGTCGAATACGAGGGTGAGGAGCCGGGACGCACGGCGGTGCCGCGCGCCCTCGCGCATCTCCGGAGCCTCGGACTCACGGATACGCCGGCCTGACCGGACGGGGGGAGCCCAAATGCCGAAGCTGGCGGCCAATCTCACCATGATGTTTCAGGAGGCCGGCTTCCTCGATCGGTTCGAGACGGCCGCGGCGGCGGGATTTACCGGCGTCGAGTACCTCTTCCCGTACGACTTCCCGGCCGCAGAGGTCGCGGCGCGGCTCAAACGAGCCGGCCTGACGCAGGCGCTGTTCAACCTGCCGCCGGGCGATTGGGCCAAGGGTGAGCGCGGAACGGCCGCCCTGCCCGGACGCGAGCGTGAATTCGAAGCCGGTCTGAAACGGGCGATTGAGTACGCTCTGGCGCTGGACTGCTGCCGCATCCATCCGATGGCCGGCAACTGGCCGGCCGGACGGGATCGCGCCGAAGGGCTCGCCGTCTACACAGGCAATATTCGGCGGGCCGCCGACCTCGCCGCGGAGCACGGCATCACCGTGCTGATCGAGCCCATCAACACGCGCGACATGCCCGGCTATTTCTTGAATACGACCGGAGAGGCGATGGCGGTGATCGAGGCGGTCGGGCGGCCGAACGTCAAGCTCCAGCTCGATCTCTACCACTGCCAGATCATGGAGGGCGATCTCGCCACGCACATCCGCAAACTCGCCGGCGCCTACGCGCACGTGCAGATCGCCGGCGTGCCCGACCGGCACGAACCCGACCGCGGCGAAGTCAACTACCCGTACCTGCTCGAGCTGTTGGACGAAATCCGCTACGACGGCTGGGTCGGGCTGGAATACCGGCCGGCGGCCGGGACCGCCGAAGGTCTCGCATGGGCGCGCCGTTGGGGGGTCGTGTCGAAGGGCGCCTAACACAGGTTCGCCTCAGCCGACGGGAAGCAGCTCCTCGAGCACCCGCGTGTGGACCGTGGCGTCGGACGGCCCGTAGAGCACGAACCGGATGTATTTGACCGACGACAGTCTCGGGATCTCGTCGAGCACCGTCCGCAGCGCGACGCGCGCCGCGGCTTCCATCGGATAGCCGAACACGCCTGTTGAGATCGCCGGGAACGCAACCGACGCGAGGCCGTGCCGCTCCGCGAGGGCGAGCGCGTTGCGGTAGCAGGCGGCCAGCAGCCGATCCGCGGGCTCGTCCCGGCCGTAGACCGGCCCCAGGCAGTGAATGACGTGTCGGTTCGGCAGGTTGTGTCCGCCCGTAATCACGGCCTGCCCCGGGCGGATCGGGGCCAGCGGCCGGCATTCGGCCTCGAGCCCGGGTCCGGCGGCCCGATGGATCGCGCCGGCGACACCGCCGCCGGTTCGCAGCGCGCCGTTGGCCGCATTGACCACCGCGTCGATGCCGTCCTGCGCAGCGATGTTGCCGCGCACGCATTCGATTGTGACGCCAAGGTGCTCTCGCCGGCTCACCCTCCGATCACTATACCGTTAAGGCCGGCACCGTATCGTGACGCCGGCCTCCGCGGACTAGAACCGGCTCCTCCTCCGGCCCGATGCCGAATCAGACTCCCGCCCGATTCGCGCCGCGGCGTCTGTCCGTAGACTGAAGTCAGTTAGCGAGGAGGTGGAATTATGGCGAAGGTCCTGGTGCGCGGCACGATCGTCGAGGATCCGCCGGTGGCGCAATTCCTGTTCGGTGATACCCGCATAGCGTGGTTCTGGCTGCTGGTCCGGCTGTATGCCGGCTATGAGTGGCTGGTCGCCGGGACGGAGAAGCTGGGCAATCCCGCCTGGACGGGTTCGAAGGCCGGGGTCGCGATTGGCGGCTTTGCGAAGGGCGCGCTGACGAAGACGGGGGGCGAGCATCCCAACGTCGCGCATTGGTACGCGTCGTTCTTGAGTAACTTCGTTATCCCCCACGCGGCTGCGTGGAGCTGGGCGATTACGCTGGGCGAAATCGCCGTCGGCATCGGACTCGTGCTCGGGTTGTTCACCGGGATCGCCGCGTTCTTCGGCGGTCTCATGAATGCCAACTACCTGCTGGCGGGAACGGTCAGCACCAACCCGATGTTGTTCATCCTCGCCACCTGGCTGGTGCTGGCGTGGAAGACCGCGGGGTACATCGGTTTGGATTTCTACGTACTGCCGCTGCTCGGGACTCCGGGACGGCCCGGACGGCTGTTTGCCCCGGTCAGGAGAACGCACCCACTGCCCGCCTGACCGGATGCGGCCCGGGCGCCGCGCAGCGCCTTCCGCACAAGAAGACCGGCCGCCTGGCGGCCGGTCTTCCCTTTGAGCGTGGTCATTGTATTGATCGTCTTGGTGTACAATTTGTTGATGAGCGTCGAGCCGTCCGGGGCCAGAGGATTGAAGTTCTGGAGGCCGTAATTAGGATCCACCGGCAGTCGCCGACGCGGCAAGGATTTCGTATCCGGGGGGAGAGGGAAACAATGACCGGTCTACCGCACCGGCGCCGTTCCTTCGCGGCGTTTTTGTCTTGGAGTCTCGTTGCGGCGCTGTCCGCGGTCCCGATCGCATCCGCGGCGCCCACCGCCCCCTCGATTCAAGAGATCTACCGCAAGGCCTCGCCGGCGGTGGTCTTCATTACCCAGGTCGACGCCTCCGGCAAAACCACGTCGCTCGCCAGCGGTTTTCTCGTCTCGCCGAACGGCGTCATCGTGACGAATCACCACGTGATCGATCCGGACCAGGGCGCCGTTCACATCCGCGTCAAGGTGCCGCGGGGCGATGTGTTCACCGACGTCAGGGTGATCTATGCCGAGCCGCGGCGAGACTTCGCGGTGATTACCATCAAGGCCACCGGCCTGCCGGCGCTCCCCGTCGGAGACTCCGACAAGGTCGAAGTCGGCGATCGCGTCATCGCCATCGGCAATCCCAAGGGGCTCGAGCTCACGTTGACCGAGGGGATCGTCGAGAGCATCCGGCTGGATCCGCAGAACGGGTATCGCTTCATCCAGCATCAGGCGCCGATCTCGCCCGGGTCCAGCGGCGGCCCGCTCATCAACACGAAGGGCGAGGTGATCGGCATCAACGCGTTCGGGGTGCGCGACGCGCAGAACCTGAACGGCGCCATCCCGATCAACTACGTGAAGCCCTACTTCAACGATACGGCGAAGCTGACGTGGGAAGAGTGGGTGCGCACCGCGGCCGGCGGCACGCCGCCGCCGCGCCCGGCGGCTCCGCCCGCACCCGCGCCTGCCCAGCCCGCGCCCGGGCAGCCCGCTCCGGCGGCTCCACGTCCCGCCGCCCCGCCGGCCGCCGGCGCCGCCTGGACGCCGCGGTCGTTCTTCGAACACGTGGCCGATTTCCGCTCGAGCGCCGATCCGTTCCGGCTGGGCTACGCCGCCGGCATGTACGATGCGGTGTCGATGTTCGCCGCCGCGGCGCAGGGCGCCGGGCTCAGCAGTCCGGCCGCGGTCGGCCTCTTCCAGTGCATCGACGAAAAGGGCGATCGGCTTGGGCAGCTGAGTACGTGGCTCGCGGGGGCGGCCCAAGACGCGTCGGACTCGACGGCCGTGGTCGCCGTCGTCGTGCGGGCGTGCCAGCGGGCCTTCGCGCCGGGGTCGTTCTTCGCCCACGTGTCGGATTTCAAGCGCAACAGCGACGACTACCGGCTCGGGTTTGCGGCCGGCCTCTACGACTCGATCTCGCTCTTTGCGACGGCGGCCCAGGACGCCGGCATCGATACCCAGCGGGCGATCGCGCTCTTCAAGTGTCTCGACGGCAAGGGCGACGTGCTCGCGGACCTGACGACGTGGGTGACCGGCGCGGCCCGCGGCGGCGCCGATCGGGATTCGACGATAGGGACCGTCGTCCGCGCCTGCGAGCAGTGACCCGGCTGTGCCCGCCGCCGCATCGAAGCGGGACCTGCGCTTCTGGACGGTCTACTTTGCGAAGTTGCTGGCGATCAGCTACCTTCTGATGCGGTTCATCCTTTACGGGACCCGGGTCTTGGCCTACTACTTCGTGCACGGGACGTGGAGGTTTTTCTGAGCGAGGGCTGCGAATAGAGCGTAAGGTGCCGGGGCCGGCGGTAATCGCCGGCCCCGGCGATTTGACGGGCCGACGCGGGACGCTACGCCGCCCGGCGGGGTTCCTCGTCCCGGAACGCGCCGCGCTGCGTCGGGACGGCGAAGGCGGCGGCGAGGCGCGCGAGCGAGACCGCGCCGAGCGATAGGCCGAAGTCGCGCACGGCGATGTCATAGTAGCCCGGCACCAGCAGCAGGTTGATGATGATGGCCCACAGCCACGCCGCGACCACCCAGCCGCCGACGATCGGGTAGAACGCGACGATGAGCCCCGCGACGATCTCCACCACGCCGACGGCCTGCAGGAACGCGGCCGGCGGCACCGGCAATGTCTGCGAGACCACCGGCGCCAGGTAGTGCGGCCAGGTCACCAGCAGATTGAAGAACTTATCCAGCCCCATGACGATTGGGGCGATCGTGAACGCAAACCGGAGCGTCCGCAGCGCACTGTGCGCCGGAACCGCCGCGATGGGAATTCGATCGTCATGCAACACCGCCATCCCGACACCTCCGTACATCCCCTCGTCGTGTCGTTTTCCAGTCCGGAGAACCGTCAAACGGCGGGAACGGACGGATCGGCGGCGGGGTAGCGCCGGGTCGCGCGGATCGGTGTTATTCGGGCCGGATGTGCTTGTAGACCGCGAGGACGGCGGTGACGTACCACCGTGTCTCCGCGAACGGGGGGACGCCGCGGTAGCGGTAGACGGCGGTCGGGCCCGCGTTGTACGCCGCGAGCGCGAGACGCCAGTCGCCGAACTCACGGATGCAGGCACTGAGCGTCATCGACGTTCCGAGCAGATTGCCCCACGCGTCGTGCGGGTTCACGCCCGCCGCGCGCGCGGTGTGCGGCATCAGCTGCCCGAGTCCCATCGCGCCGCGGCTGCTTACGGAGGCCTGGTTGAACTTGCTTTCCACGTAGATCACGGCCGCGACGAGCCACGGGTCGACGTGATGCTGCTTTGCGGCGGTGACGAGGCGCTCGCCGAGCCATTCGGCCTGGACCGGCGTCAGCCGAGGGTTGGTGGCCCTCGCGAGGGCGGCGATCGCCTGCGGCGTGCCCGGCTTTGCCGGCTGCGGAGCGGCGGCAAAGACCGTGAGCCGCGCCAGCCAGCCGCGGATGATCCGATCCTGGAACGCGCTGTGCTGGTCCGCGAGGCCGTGCTTGAAGTACCGGTCTGCGTCCTGCATCTTGCCGGCCGCGGTCGCCGCGATGCCCGCCCAGATCCACGGCAGCGAAGCGTCCGGATCCGTCTGCGCCGCCTGGAGGAAGATCTCGAGCGCGTGCGTAGGCGCGCCGGCCTGATAGCGGCCGATGCCGTCGTCGATCAGGTCGCCGATGTAGGGCGGCTCCGACGACGGTTGTTCGCTGGGCTGCTCGGCGAAGGCCGCGCCCGACGGGACGGCGAACGTGAGGAGGAGCAGCAGAGCGGCGGCGGCGCGGGCGATACGTCGGGGGCGGCGCGGAAATTCGCGCACGTCAAGGGCGCTGGTACCGAAGGACGCGCCGATTGTCTCCCCCACCGAATGACCGCTGAACATCGCAGTGAATTGTGCCCCCGCTGCGCTGCGATTGTGACGTCGCCGCTGCGGGGCGCGCCCACTCAATCGAGCAAACTCCACCGAACTTCCGTCGCGTTTGCGCGTAATCCTCTCAAGGACCTGCGAAAGCTGTCGGAGAACGCGGTTGTCGTGCTCTTCGACCCGACGATGCGTGTAGCGGTCAAGCCGTCGTCAGGGCGAGCACCTCGAACGCGTCCTCACGCATGTTGCCGCCGAGCCCCCAGCGACGCACGAAGGCCACGGTCTCATCGTAGATCTCGCGCGGGTACGGCTCGAAAACGAGCAGTTCCCCGAGCCCGAACCGCGCGTAGTCGTGGTCGCCCGAAAGATGTGGCGGCACGTTGCGCGCCCACAGCGGCATGTACCGATCCGGCGATGCCCGCAGCGCGCGGTCCGCTCGGCGCAGCGCGTTGAAGTACGCGGCCAGCACGCCGGCCGGGATCCCGGGCGAGACCCAGAAGAGCGTGCGGAATTCGCCGGAGGCGAGCGGGACGAAGCCCTCCGCTTCGGCGAGTGGGATCTCCGGATCGAGCAGCGTCGCCGCCGCTATCTCACCCTCGCGCAGCGCAAGCAGCCGCCGGCCGGGGCCGCCGACGTTTTCGATGCGGATCTGGTCCTTGGGCAGCACGGCTTCCAGCGTCCGCAGCGTGGTAAAGTGGCTTCCGGCCATCAGCCCGACGCCGACCGGCACGCCGCGAAGGTCGCCGAGCCGGCGGAGGCCGGATGCCGGCCGCGCGAAAATCACAAAGCGCGCGACGCCGTAAAGGTCCGGGACGAACCGGCCCATCCCGGCGCCGGCGTTGCAGACGGATCCCCACTCGCACGCCGAGTTCGCGACCGGCACGGCGCCGAAGAACGGCGCGTCCTGCGGCCGCTTGAAGTACTCGCTGCGCGCGTGGCTCGAGACTTGGTGCATTACGTCCGGCCGTAACTCCGGCGCGAGGCCCTCCGCGGCGAAGTAGCCCTCGTCGAGCGCGATCCATTCGTGCAACCGCATGAAATGCGGCACAACGCGGACGGGCCGGCCCGCCATCTCAGCCACCGGCGGTCACCTCCTTGAGCGCACGGCGCGCGTCCGCCGCCGAGGCGAACACCCGGTACGGCCGCGTCAGGCCGGCGATCGTGAGCACGCGCTCGAGCGGCGAACCGGGCGGGATGATGAGCGCGAGCGACCGCCGACGCGTCGCCAGGTCCCGCCCGAACGCGAACAACTCGCGGATCGTGAGGCTGTCGATGTAGTCGGCGCGCTCCAGCGACACGAGCACCACGGAGGCCTCGGCGCGCGCGGCCCGGGCCAGGGCCGCGCGGACGACTTCGGCCACGGTCGCATCCAGGTCACCGTAGAGCTCGACGATCGCGCCGCCGTCCCGCGTGTCGAGCCGCGCGCCCGCCGGGCCGGAGGGCCGTTCCGCGGCCTGCGCGATGACGACGCCGACGTTCCGGGGCGGGCGCCCCGCCTCGGAGCCGGGCCCGCCCTCCGCGTGGACGACGGCGGTGGGCGGGGCGGCCGGCCGCGAGAGGCGCATCGTAATGGCGACGGTGGTGCCCGAGGGCGTGTGGCGGATCTGCACGGCGTCGACAAGCTGCTCGATCAGCCGCAGGCCGTGGCCGCCGCCGTCCGACGGCGGCGCCGGACGCCACGTGCCGGTGTCCGTGACGGTAACGTGAACCGCGGCGTCGTCGCGTACGCCTTTCACGTGCACGGACCCGCCCGCGACGCGGTAGGCGTGTTCGATCGCATTGTTGACCGCTTCTCCGACGGCCACCGCGAGGGCCGCGGCGGGGGCGTGATCGAGCGCCGCGACCTGCGCCAGCCTCCGCACCGTCTGCCGGATCACCGCCGCGCTCTCCGGCTCCGCCGGCAGCGCCAGTTCGAACCGGTTGAGCGGTTCGCGATCCACCGCGAGCGCGATGATCGCCACGTCGTCCGATGAGCGCCCGTCGCCGAGTACGCGGCCAAGGATGCCGAGCGCGGGATCGTCTCCGGGCGCCTCGATCTCGCGCCGCGCCGCCTCGACGAGCGCTTCCTGTCCCGCCGCAATGTCGCGCCGGTGCTCGATCAGGCCGTCGGTGTACAGGATGAGCAGGGCCCCGGCCGGCAGGGAGACGCTCCACGACGGCGCCTGGGCGGCGGACAGGTAGCCGAGCGGCACGCCGGCGGCCGGCAGGACGACGGGATCGGCGCCGGGCGCCGCCAGCACCGGCGCCGGATGTCCGGCCGTCGCGTACGTGAGGACCGACGACACGGGATCGAGCAGGGCGACGATCGCCGTCGCCATCGCGTCACGGCCGTGCGCCAGGACGAGCGCCTCGCTTGCCTGCCGGAGGACCGCGGCCGGGTCGCCGTGTTCCAGGGCCGCGGTTCTGATGGTCTGCCGGAGTTCGCCCATCACCACCGCGGCGCTGAGGCCGCGGCCGGCGACGTCGCCGACCGAAATCACGACGTTGCCGGAGGGCAGGCGGAAGACGTCGTACCAGTCGCCGCCGACGTTCGCTTCCCGGGCGCCGGGCCGGTAGACGGTGTGGATCGCGATGCCCGGTACCTCCGGGATGGCGACCGGCAGCAGGGCGCGCTGGAAGGTTTCCGCGGCATGGTGCTCGCGCGCGTACAGCCGCGCGCGCTCGACGGCCTGGGCGCACTGGTGGCCGAGCGTGGTGAGGAACGTGATCTCGTCCGGTTCGAACGGCCGCGGCGCGCCGAAATTGAGATAGAGGCAGCCGACGGCGGCGCCGTGCGCGATAAGCGGCAGCGCGGCCCGCGCGCCGCCCCGGATTCCGGGCGGCAGTTCCTCGCGCTCGGGGTAGCGTTTCGCCAGGTCGTCCTCCGTTGCCATCCAAATGACCCGGCCGGTCCGCAGGCATTCCGCGACGCCGCCGAACTGCGCGGGTTGGAAGCGGCGCCAGCGCTGGATAATCTCGGCCGGATACCCTTTGGCGTGCACGAGTTCCATCTGGATGCCGTCGTCCGCAAACAGGGAGATCGCGGCGGCGCGCGCGCGGAGCGTGTCCACCGCCTGGTCGACGATGACCGCGGCGACGTCCTCGGGGCCCACCGCTTGAGACAGCGCCGCGGCGACGGCGGCGAGGCGGTTTGCGTGCGCGACGGCGCGCTCGGCGGTCCGCCTGGCGTCCGCTTCCGCGCGCACCCGCCGGTGGAGCTCTTCGGCGGCCGCGGCTCGGTCGTCCACGATGCGCGCGACCGTGAGCACGACGATCGACATCATTGCCATGAAGAGCGACAGGTAAAGCAGCGCGATGTTCGGGTCGCCGGCCAGCGCGAACGGTCCGACGCGGCGCAGCGTGCCGGCGATCGCGGCGGCGCTCACGAACACGACGACGGTCGCCGCGTCCCGTGCGCCGAACCGGAACGCCGCCCAGATGAGCAGGGGCACGATGGCGAAGCTGAACGGATACCGCGTGCCGAACACCGTCACGCTCGCGACCAGCAGCACCGCGACGAAGACGAGGCGCTCCACCACGCCGCGGACCGTCCAGCCGCGACGGGCCTCTTCGATCCACAGCAGCAGCGCCGGCGTTACGACGACGGCGCTCGTCGCGTCGCCGAGCCACCACGTGAGCCAGACCGGTCCGTACATCCGCCACGGCACAAACCCGGCCGACGCGAGCGTGGTCACGCCGGCGGTTGCGCTGATTGCGGTGCTCAGCACGGCGGCGAACGCGGCGAAGCGCACGATGTCCTCGATGCGGTTGAACGCGCGCCGGCCGCCCGCGTAGCGTCCGACCAGCGCCGCCGCGACCGCGGCTTCGAGGGTGTTGCCCGCGGCGATGCCGAGCGACGTCCAGACGGTCCCTTCGGTCGTGAGGTTCGCGGCGAATGCGCCGGCGAGGATGCCCGGCCACGCCCGCGTGCCGGTGAGCAGCAGCGCCGCGATCGCGATGCCCGTGGGCGGCCAGATGGGTGTCGCGCTGGGGTTCAGGAAGGCGAGGCGCAGCCCGGCTTTGGCGGCGACGTAATACACGACGGCGAGGATCGCCGCCTCGGCGAACCGCGAGGGCCATGCGTGCGACGCCGTGCGCATCAAATTGCGCCATCCATTCGCGCGCGCCCCGGCACTTCCTCCGACCGGCGGAGACCCGGCGCAGACCGGGCGGCAGCCCCGCGGACGGCCGGGACAGGGCAGGAGCCGCGCACGCGTCCTGGAAGCCGCACGGCATGACCACGCATACGGTTCCTCCCGACCGGGTGCACCACAGCTGGGACGCCCGCCACCCGCCGGCGTGCACGATCGACAGCGGCGACGCGATCGTCGTGCACACCCGCGACGTCAGCGACAACCAGATCACGCGAACGTCGACCGCCGCGTCGCTCGCACAGCGGGACCGCCGGCGGTCGTATCCGCTGGCAGGCCCGGTGTACGTCCGCGGCGCCGCTCCCGGTGATACCCTCGCGGTCGAAATCCTGGACCTCCGTCCGGACGGTTGGGGCTGGACCGCGTTCTTTCCCGGCCGCGGCCTGTTGCCGGACGATTTCGCGGAGCCGTACCTCCGGGTCTTCGACCTCACCGGCGGCGACGTGGCGCGCCTGCGCGACGACATCGCGATCCCGATCGAGCCGTTTTTCGGGACGATGGGCGTGTGCCCGGCCGGGGCGCGGGAGCAGGCGATCATGCCTCCGGGCGCCTTCGGGGGCAACATGGACGTCCGGCAGTTGACGGCCGGCACGACCTTGTACCTGCCGGTGCAGACGGACGGCGCGCTGTTCAGTTGCGGCGACGCCCACGCGGCCCAGGGCGACGGCGAGGTGTGCATCACCGGCATCGAGGCGCCGATGCGCGGCACGCTGCGGCTCACGGTGCAGAAGGGGCGCCGCCTGCCGGCCCCGCAGTTCGCCGTCCCGGGGCCGCTCGTGCCCCGTCTCAACGGCGGCGGGTGGTACGGTACGACCGGCGTCGGGCCGGATCTGTATCGCGCGTCTCAGGACGCGGTCCGCGCGATGATCGCGCACCTGTCGGCCGCGCACCGGCTGCCGGCCGAAGACGCCTACGTGCTCTGCAGCCTCTGCGTCGACCTGAAGATCTCGGAGATCGTGGACGCGGGGCAGTATGTCGTGAGCGCGTTGCTGCCGCTCGGGGTGTTCGGGCGCACCGTGTGAGGCCGCACTCCGCGCGGATATGGCGGACATGATAGTAGAAACGCGACCGGGCGATCCGGCGCACGGCCGGGGAGGCATCGATGGACCGGGAGGACGGGCACGTACCCGAGGCGCTCCGCACGGCGATTGACCGGCTGCACGCGGCGATCGGCCGCGCCGCCGGCGGTGACCCCCGGCCGATTCAGGCGCTGTATTCGCACGCCGGCGACGTGACGGCGTTTTACGGGTGGGGCGGGTACGAGCGCGGTTGGGACGCGGTGCGCACGCGGTGGGCCTGGGCGGCGGCGCAGTTCGCGGGCGGTACGGTCGCGTACGAGAACCTGACGACCGTCGTCACCGCGGAGATGGCCTACACGACGGATGTCGAAACCTTCCGCGTCCGGCTCGCCGGCGTCGAAGCGCCGGCCGAGTGGTCGAACCGGGTGACGCATATCTTCCGGTTCGAAGACGGCGCGTGGCGGCTCGTGCACCGCCACGCCAACCGGCTCGAGGCGCGCGCACCGGCGGCCGAGCGGCGCCGCTAGCGCATCTCGCTTTCGCTCGATTCATGAAACACCGGCACCGGATCGCCCGGCGGACTGTAGTGCGACGGACCGAATAGGCTTCCGGCGAGCCAGAACACGAAGAACCCGATAAATGCGCCCATGGCGCTCCCGTCATCCGGTTTTCGCAGGCACCGCGGCGAGGCGCCGCAACCCTGCTTCGAGATCGGCGATCAGATCGTCGACCGCTTCCAGTCCGACGTGCAGGCGGACGAGGGCGCCGCGCTCCGTCCACGGTCGGGCCGTGCGCGCGGCCGTGACGTTTGCCGGAAGTATCAGGCTTTCGAACCCGCCGAAGCTCGCGCCGATCTTGAACAGCTCGAGCCCCTCCAGCATCGCCGCGACGGCCTCTTTCGACTCGGTGCGCAGCAGAATCGAAAACAGGCTGGACGAGCCGGTGAAGTCGCGCCGCCAGAGCGCGTGGCCGGGATGATCGGGAAGCGCCGGATGCAGCACGCGCGCGACCTCCGGGCGTCCGGCCAGCCAGCGCGCGACGGTCAGGGCCGACTCCCGATGCCGCTGCATGCGTACGTGGAGCGTGCGCATGCTGCGCAGTGTCTCGTAGCACAGATCGGGCGCGACGCAGTCGCCGAACCCGTCGGTGCCGTCCTTGAGCGTCCGAAAGACCGCCTCGGTGCGGGCGGTGATCACGCCGATGAGGAGGTCCGAGTGCCCGGCGAGGTACTTCGTCCCCGCCTGGATTTCCACGTCCACGCCGTGGTCGAAGGCCCGGAAATGGAGCGGCGTGCCCCACGTGTTGTCGAAGAACACGGCGGCGCCGCACGCGTGCGCCGCGGCGGCGATCGCCGGAACGTCCTGGATCTCGAACGTGAGCGAGCCCGGCGACTCCGTGTAGACGACCTTCGTGTTCGGCCGGATGAGCCCGGCGATCTCCGCGCCGATCGCGGGATCGTAATACGTCGTCTCGACCCCGAACCGGGCCAGCGTTCCGTCGCAGAAGTTGCGCGTCGGCCCGTAGGCGCTGTCCGTCACGAGCACGTGGTCACCCTGACGCAGAAAAGCGGCGAGGGCCATCGTGATCGCCGACAGGCCCGACGACGTGACGAGCGACCGCGCACCGCCGGAGAGCTCGGCCAGCGCGTCCCGCAGTGCAAAAGTGATCGGCGTGCCGTAGATGCCGTACGACGAGACGTCGCCGTACTTTCGCTCGGTCCGGCGTTCGAAGGCCTCCACGGTGGGGTAGAGGATCGTGGACGCGCGGTGGATGGGCGGATTCACCGTGCCCCCGTGCCGTTCGGGGTTGCGGCCGGCGTGGACCAGCCTGGTGTCGGGTTTCATCGGGCCTCCTGCGCCGTGACGTCGACGATCACTTCGGTCGCGACCGCGACCGTGCGATAGAGTGGTCAGCGGGCCCTCCAGACCTCCACCAGCGTGTCCGCGTCGGCGCGGCCGACGCCGCGCATCTCGAACCGGACCGCCACCTGCTTGAACTTCGTCGGATCCGCGCGCTCCTGGACGCCGGTGATCGCGGCGGTCAGGCCGGTCAGCGGGATCTTGTTGGCCGCCGCGTAGTGCTCGATCAACGTCACGCCGCAGGACGAGATGGCGGCGAGAAACGACTCGGTATTGCTCAGCGCCTCGGGCTTCGTAGACGAATCGAGGATGAAGTGGTGGGTTCGCGCGCTGTTGAGGGACCGGCCGGGCTGTCCGATCGACGCGCTGCGGACCGTCGTCGTCACCGTTTCGTCGGGCATAGGGGCCTCCGCGTGATGGTCTCGTTGGGGACTGTTCGCGGCTCCGTGCGGCGCGGTCCTGCCCGGATGCCGCCGAGCGCCTCCGGACAGGCAGCGCGAATGCCGCCGGTTCGTGCCGCGCGAGCGGGGAGCCGGGCGCCGGACCGCGAAACGTGCCCACCGTGCGTGTCTATGTGCCCGTCGTCTTCCGGCGGCTGACCCTACGCTGGCTACTGATTCTCGTCCCACTCTCGGCGGCCGCCGCCGCGGCCGGCGGGTGGCCGCTGGCGACCTTTCTGCTGGCGGGCGGCGCCCTGCTCCCGCTCGCCGAGATCATCGGCGGCGCGACGCAGCAGATCGGGGTACACGCCGGTCCCCGCGTCGGCGGACTGCTGAACGCGACGTTCGCCAACGTCACCGAGTTCATCCTCTCGATCGTGCTCGTGGCGCACGGCGAGACGGCCGTCGTCAAGACGGCGCTCACCGGGTCGATTCTCGGCAACCTGCTGCTCGTGCTCGGCTTCGCGCTGCTGGCCGGCGGCACCCGACACCGCGTGCAGCGCTACAACGCCGCGGCCGCCGGGGTGCACTCGACGTCGCTGACCCTGGCGGTGATCGGGCTTTTGATGCCCGCGCTGTTCTTCCTCACGGCGGGCCGGCCGACCGCGCACCAGGGCGAGACGGTCAGCGTGGCTGTGGCCGCCGTCCTGATCGTGCTCTACGCCGCCGCGCTCCTGTTCACACACCGGACGCACGAGCATCTGTTTCTGACGCCGAAGGCGGAGGAGCGGCCGCAGTGCTCGCTCGCATGGGCCGTGGGCGCCCTGGCCGCCGCCTCGATCGTCGTCGCGATCGAATCGGATCTTCTCGTCCGGACGCTCGAGCCGGCGATCGGTGCCCTGGGCCTCTCGAAGTTCTTCGTGGGGCTCGTGCTGATCCCGTTCTTCGGGAACGCCGTGGAGCACAGCGCCGCCGTGGTCTTCGCGCTGCGCGACCAGCTCGACGTGACGCTGGAGATCGCGATCGGCTCGTCGACCCAGATCGCGCTCTTCGTCGCTCCGGCGCTCGTCCTCATCTCGCTCGCCGCCGGACATCCGATGGACTTCATTTTCACCACGTTCGAGGTGGCCGCGGTCGGGCTCTCGGTCCTGATCGTCACGTTCATTTCGCACGACGGCCGCAGCAACTGGCTGGAGGGGGCGCAGTTGCTCGCCGCGTATGCCATCATGGCCGCCTCGGCGTTCTTCGTGACCTCGTCGTGAACGCCGGGATGGAGTTTACGCCCACGCGGAGGGGACGATGACACCGATCACAGGCACGTCGAGTGCGAGCAAGCAGGCGGACCTGCTCCAAAAGGCCGGCCGCTACCTCGCCGGCGGCGGCCTCGGCCTGTTTGTGCTGCCGCCCGAGGTCAACCTCGTCATCGCCGAGGGGCGCGGCAGCCACATCACCGACATCGGCGGCCGGGACTTCATCGACTACCACCTCGGGTCCGGCCCCGCGCTGCTCGGCCACGCCCACCCGGAGATCGTCGATGCGGTGCAGCGCCAGGTCGTCAAAGGCTCCACCTATTACTTCCTCAACGAGCCCGTGATCCGGCTGGCGGAGCGGCTGGTCGAGGCGATTCCGTGCGCCGATCAGGTGCACTTCGTCGGCTCGGGGACCGAGGCGACGTTCTTCGCGCTGCGCGTCGCCCGCGCCGCGGCCGGCCGGCCGAAGATCCTCAAATTCGAGGGCGGCTGGCACGGCATGAACGACTACGCGCTGTGGGGCACGACGCCGTCACGCCCGAGCGACTATCCGAACGCGGAGCCGGACTCGCTCGGGATTCCCGACGCGCTGCGCGGCCAGATCCTGGTCGCGCCGTTCAACGAGACGGCGCGCGCCGTCGAGATCATCGAGGGCCACGCCGCGGAGTTGGGGGCCGTGATCGTCGAGCCGCTGCAGCGCGTGCTGCTGCCGGAGCGCGGCTTCCTCGAGACGCTGCGCGAGGTCACCCGCCGGCTCGGCATCGTCCTGATCTTCGACGAGATCGTGACCGGCTTCCGGATCGCATGGGGCGGCGCCCAGGAAAAGTACGGCGTGGTGCCCGACCTGGCGACCTACGGCAAGGCGATGTCCGGCGGGTTCCCGATGGCCGCGATCGCCGGGCGCGGCGACATCATGGCGCACTTCGACGCGCGCCGCACCGCGCGGTCGAAGCTCGTGTGGGCGAGCGGCACGCTCAACGGTAACCCCGTCAGCTCGACCGCCGGGCTCGTCGCCCTCGACGTGCTGAACCGGGCCGGCGCGTACGACCACTTCCACCGGATCGGCGGACGGCTCCGCCGCGAAATCGAAGCGATCGGCCGGCGCCACGGCTTCTCCGCGCAGACGCCGGGCGAAGACGCGGTCTTCGGCGTGCGCTTTACCGACCGCCGTCCGCTCCGGACCTGGACGGATCTGCTCACCTCCGACCGAGACGTGCACATGCGCTGGTCGATCGAGATGATCAAGCGGGGCATCCTCGTGAACCCCAACGAGAAGTTCTACATCTCGCTCGCGCACTCGGACGCCGACGTCGACCGCACGCTCCAGGCGTGCGACGAGGCGTTCGCGGCCATCCGGAAGTAGCGCGGTGAGCGAGCGCCGGCCCCAGCGGGCTCAGGGCACCGACCCCGCCTACGGCGACTGGGCATTCAACTGGGCGTCGACGCGCCCGGTGATCCGCGGCCGGTCGTTCATGGTCGCCTGCGGGCATTACCTCGCCTGCGTGGCGGGGCTCAAGATGTTCTCGCTCGGCGGCAACGCGTTCGACGCGGGCGTCGCCATGGTGTTCGCGCAGTCATGCTTGGAATACCAGAGCTACGGGTTCGGCGGCGAGGTCCCGATGTTGATCCACGACGCGCGCGACGGCCGCGTCGCGGCGGTCAGCGGCAACACGCGGGCGCCGTCGGCGGCGACGATCGAGTGGTTCCGCGAGCGCGGGCTCAACCTGATTCCCGGCGACGGCTTCCTGCCGGCCGGCCCGTGCGCCGTCCCGGACGCGCTGATCACGGTCCTGGACCGTTACGGGCGGCTTTCGCTGGAGCAGGTGCTCGGCCCGGCGCTCGAACTGGCCGCGAACGGATTTCCGATGTACGAGGGGATGCGCCGGTCGATCGTGCAGCACGAGGCACGATTCCGCGCGGAGTGGCCGACGTCCGCCGCGCTGTTCCTGCCCGGCGGGCAGGCGCCGGAACTCGGCGATACCTGGCGCAACCCCGACCTCGCGCGCACCTTCGAGCGCCTGATCGCGGCCGAGCGCGGCGCGCGCGGGCGCGGCCGCCACGAGGCGCTGCGCGCCGCCCGCGACTGCTTCTACCGGGGGCCCATCGCCCGGGAGATCGTCGCCTACCAGCGGGAGACCCGGCTGCGCGACGCCACCGGCACCGTCTCCCCGGGCCTGCTGACCGAAGACGACTTCGCGTCGTTCGAGACCCGGATCGAGGCGCCGGCGACGGTGCGCTTCCGCGGCTACGATGTCTACAAGTGCGGGCCGTGGTCGCAGGGGCCGGTCTTCTTGCAGCAACTCACGCTGCTGGACGGCTTCGACCTCGCCGCGATGGGCCACAACACGGCGGACTACGTGCATACCGTCACCGAGGCCGCCAAGCTGGCGTTCGCGGACCGGGAACGCTTCTACGGGGACCCGGAGTTTGCGGCCGTGCCGATGCGCGGGCTGCTGTCGGGCGAGTACGCGGCGTCGCGCCGCGGCCTGATCGATCCGCGTCGCGCCTCGCTCGAGCTGCGGCCGGGCGACCCGTATCCGTTCGAGGGCGCCGCCGCGCCGGCGGAAGCCGCCGCGGTGGAGGCGCGCGGCTGGGAGGGCGGGACAACCGGGACCCGCGCGGTCGATGCGGACGGCAACATGTTTTCCGCGACGCCGAGCGGCGGGTGGTTCCGGAGCTCGCCGGTCATTCCGAGCCTCGGCTTCAGCCTGGGGACGCGGTGCCAGATGTTCTGGCTGCACGATCCGCGGCACCCGGGCGCGCTGGTGCCGCGCAAACGGCCCAGGACCACGCTGTCGCCGACGCTCGTGATGAGAGACGGGCGGCCGTGCATGGTCTTCGGCACGCCCGGCGGCGACCAGCAGGACCAGTGGACGCTGCAGGTGTTCCTCAACATGATCGTGTTCGGGATGGACGTGCAGGACGCGATCGACGCCCCGGCGTTTCACAGCGTGCACTTCCCGGGGTCGTTCTATCCCCGCAAGGCGCGGCCGGGGGAGATGCTGGTGGAAGGCCGCATGCCGGCCCCCGTCGTCGAGGGGTTGCGCGAGCGCGGCCATGCCGTGACGGTGGCGCCCGACTGGAGCCTCAACTACACTACGGCGATCCTCTACGATCCGGCGCGCCGCCTCATGCAGGCCGGCGCGAGCTCGCGCGGCGAGCGCAACTACGCGCTCGGCTGGTAGCGCGGCGCTATCCGAGATACGCGCGCCGGACGGCCGCGTCCCCGAGCAGGCGGTCGGCGCGGTCGTGGTGGACGACCCGGCCCGTCTCGAGGACGTAGCCCTGATCCGCCGTTTCGAGCGCGAGCTGCGCGTTCTGCTCTACGAGGAGAATCGGCGTTCCGCCGTCGTTGACTTCAGTGATAATTGCGAAGATCCGCTCGACGATCCGCGGCGCGAGGCCGAGCGACGGCTCATCCAGCATGAGCAGCGCCGGCCGCGTCATGAGGCCCCGGGCGATCGCGAGCATCTGCTGCTCGCCGCCGGAGAGGGTGCCGGCGACCTGCGCGCGCCGCGCCCCCAACTCGGGGAAGCGCGCCAAAAGCGTCAGGAGGTCCGCTTCGACGCCGCCGTCGCGGCGGGCGAACGCGCCCGCGCGGAGGTTGTCGAGCACGGTCATGCGGGCGAGGACCTGCCTGCCTTCCGGGACGTGGGCGACGCCGAGCCCGACGATGCGGTCCGGCCGCACGCCCTCGAGCGCCGTCCCGCGTAGCCGGATCGCGCCCGCGCGGGGCCGCACGAGCCCTGAGATCGTCCGCAGCAGCGTCGTCTTGCCGGCGCCGTTCGCGCCGATGAGCGTCACGATCTGGCCGGCGCCGACCTGGAGCGACACGTCGTGGAGAACGTCGCCGGAGGCGTATCCGGCGTTGACGCGCTCGACCGACAGCACCGGCGTCCCCGGCGCCTCGGTCCGCGCGGCTCGGACCCGCTCGGTCTGCGTGCCGAGGTAGGCCTCGATCACGGCGGGATTGCGCCGCACTTGGTCGGGCGCGCCCTCCGCGATCGCGCGGCCGAAGTTCAACACGACGACGCGGTCGCAGATCCCCATCACGAGCTTCATGTCGTGCTCGATCAGGAGAACCGTGAGGCCGTGCTCGTCGCGGAGGCGTCGGATCAGCGCCATGAGCGTCTGCGTCTCGGCCGTATTCATGCCCGCCGCCGGCTCGTCGAGCAGCAAGAGGCGCGGTCGCGTGGCGAGTGCGCGGGCGATCTCGAGCCGCCGCTGATCGCCGTACGCGAGCGACCGGGCCGGGGTCGAGGCGCGGTCTCCGAGGCCGACGAGCGCCAGCAGTTCGCGCGCCCGGGTCCGCGCCTCCCGCTCTTCCGTCCGATAGCGCGGCGTCGCGAAGACGGCGTCGGCCAGCGTGGCCGACGTCCGGATGTGCTGTCCGACGACGACGTTCTCGGCGGCCGGCATGTCGCGGAACAGGCGAATGTTCTGGAACGTCCGCGCGATGCCCGCCGCGGTGACGCGGTCCGGGCTCCTGCGTGTGATGTCCGCGCCTCGAAACCGCACGCGTCCGGCCGTCGGCGCGAGGAACCCGGTGACGAGGTCGAACAGCGTCGTCTTGCCGGCTCCGTTCGGCCCGATCAGGCCGACGATCTCGCCCTCCCGGACGGCGAACGAGATCGAGTCCACGGCGCGCAGCCCGCCAAACGTTCGTGTGAGGCCGGATATCTCAAGCACGGCGACGTCGGCGCATCCCGCCGGGGGGCGCCGCCGCCCGCGGTGGGCGCCGCCGCAGCAAGGGATCGAGCACCCCGTTTGGCAGATACGTCGTCACGAGAACGAGGATGGCACCGTCGAGCAGCAGCCGGTAGCCTTTGAGAAAGCGCAGCGCCTCCGGCAGCACCGTCAGCGCGACGCCGCCCAGGATGGGCCCGGCGAAGGTAGCCGTCCCGCCGAACACCGCGTACGTGAGGATGGTCACCGCCTCGCCGAACGCGGCCTGCGCCGGGTTGATCAGATACGTGAAGTGGACCGCGAGCCCGCCGGCGAGCCCCGCGATGAACCCGGCGATCGAAAACGCGAGCACCTTGTACGCGGTCACCCGGATGCCCATCGCCTGCGCCGCCGCCTCGTCTTCCCGGATCGCGGCGAACGCGCGGCCGGTGCGCGAACGTTCGAGCCGGTAGAAGAAGAATGCCGCGACGGCGAGCGTGCCGTAGACTTCGGGGAACGACACGAGGGGCGCGATGCCGACGAGGCCGAGCGCGCCTCCGGTAATCCTCAAGTTGAGCGCCGCGACCCGCACCACCTCGCCGAACGCCAGCGTCGCGAGGGCGAGATAGATGCCCCGAAGCCGCAGGCACGGGATGCCGATCAGGAAGGCCACGGACGTCGCCAGCAGCGCGCCGGCCAGCAGCGCCGGCCACAGCGGGGCGTGGTACGTTTTCGTCAGGATGGCGGCGGTGTACCCGCCGATCGCCGCGAGGGCGGCGTTGCCGAGCGAGAGCTGGCCCGCCATGAGCGTGACATAAATGGACAGCGCGAGGAGCGCCGCGACGCCGGCGAACAGAACGATCGTGCTGTAGGCGGCGTAGAGGTCGGCGATCGCGGCCATGCGCCCGGGTCTACGCCTCGCGGCCGCGCTGCTGTCCGAGCAGTCCGGTCGGGCGAAAGACGAGCACGAGGAAGAGCAGGCCGAAGGCCACCGCGTCGCGATAGCTGCTGTTCAGATACTGCACGATCATCACTTCCCCGACGCCCATGATGAGACCGCCGAGGACCGCGCCGGCGATGTCGCCCATGCCGCCGAGAATGATCGCGGCGATCCCTTTGAATCCGTAGGTGTCGCCCATGAACGGCGACACGCTGCCCTGGAACAGCATGCCGACGAGGACGCCCGCGGCCGCCCCGAGCGCGGAACTCAGAAAGAACGTAAAGGCGACGATGCGGTCGAACGGCATCCCGAGCAGGCTCGCCGTCTGCGGGTTTTCGGCGACCGCGCGGATCGCGAGCCCGAGCCGCGTGCGGGCCAGCAGCAGCCGGAGTCCGACCATGAGCACGACGACCGTCGCCAGGACGATTCCCTGTAGCAGGCTGACCGTCACCGGCCCGGCGGTGAAGAACCGGAGCGGCACCGTGCCCGGCGGGTAGTTCAACGGCTCGGTGCCCCACACGGTCTGCGCGAGATTGACCATGATGAGCGCGACGCCGATCGACGTGATCACCGCCGACAGCGGGGTCGCGCGGCGGCGGCGCAGCGGGCGGAACGCCACGGCGTCCAGGATCAAGCCGAGGAGACCGCCCCCCAGACAGGCGCCCGCGGCCGCGAGCGCGAGGCCGGCTTTCGCGTCGACGAGCAGGGTGTACGCGATCAGGGCCCCGACGGCCAGCACCGCGGGGTGGGCGAGATTGATGATATCGAGCACGCCGAAGACGAGAGTGAAGCCGAGGGCGAAGAGCGCATACACCGAGCCGAGCGAGATGCCGTTGACGAGCTGTTGCAGGAAGACGGCCATGTACGATGCGGCCCGGGCGGAGCGCCGGAGCGCTCCGCCCGGGCCGGGCGCCTACCCCCGTTGCGGCCCCAGCGAGCCCGACACCGCTGTCTCGCGGACGTCGTGAGCGAGTGTCGTCAGGCGGTTGTGGTCGCGAACGCGAGGGCCCGGGGGCGTCACGTTACTTGACGTCGAGTTCGACGAACCGTCCGCCCCGCACCACCGCGACGTACGTGCGCGGCTGGATCACGTCGCGGTCGGGCGCGATGCTGATGCGGCCGAGCGGCGTCTCGATGTTCTTGATCGTGTAGAGCGCCTGCTCGATCTTGGTCCGTTGCGTGCGGGGATCTTCCGCGCCGGTGAGGCCCGCCCGCCGGATCGCTTCCGCGATCACCTGCGCGCCCGTGTACGCCTGCGCGGCGAATTGGTTCGGCTCCCGCTTGTACTCATCGCGGTACGCGCCGTAGAATTTCAGATTGACCGCGGACGGCGCGCTGGGGACCCAGGCCGTGCCGACGATCAAGCCCTCCGCCGCCGAACCGGCCCGCGTGATGATGTTCGTGTCGTTGAAGCCGTTGCCGCCGATGAACGGGACGCTGATGCCGAGGTTGCGCGCCTGGATCAGGAGCAGCGTGCCCTCGCGCGCGAGCGCGCTCACGACGATCGCCTGCGGGTTCGCGGCCTTGGCCTTGGTGAGCTGGGCGGAGAAGTCGCTGTCGCCCCGCGAGAACGTGATCGTGTCCGCGATCGCGACGCCGTTTTTCTGCAGCTCTTCTACGAACGTCTTGTAGCCGGAGATCGTGAAGTCGTCGGCGTTGTCGTACAGCACCACGACTTTCGACAGGTTCAACGCCTTCTTGGCGACGGCGATCGACTTGGGGATTTGGACGGCCTCGGGCACCGAGACGCGAAAGACCGTGGCGCCGATCTGCGGGATGCCCTTCGCCGTATTGCTGACGCCCACGACCGGCACGCCCGCCTGCACGGCGAGCGGATCCGCGGCGAACGCCTGGGCGCTCAGCACCGGCCCGAGAATCGCCGCCACCTGATCCCGCTGGATCAGCTTCTGAAAGACGTTGATCGCTCCGTCACGGCCGGCGCCCGTATCCTCGAGAATCGGATCGATCTTCACCTGGCCCATCGCGTTGATCTGCTTGAAGGCCAGCTGGAAACCGTTCCGGATCGGATCGCCGTACACGGCGATGTCGCCGCTGACCCCCACCGCCAAGCCCACTTTGACCGGCCGGACCGGTGCCGCCCACGCCGCGGAGACGGCCAGCGGCAGCAGCAGGGCGACAATCCATAGTCTTTTCATGCGTCGTGCACCCCCGTATGCTCTGCGAAACGCCTGAGATTACGCGATTCGGCGCGGTTTTCCCTGGCAGGCTGCACGGCGATTCGCGGCGGCGTTGGCCTCGCTCCGGCGGGGAGATCCCGCGCGCCGAGGTGGACGCACAGCGGGGGAGGTGAGGGGGGCGCGTCTCGACGTAATGGCCTACTGACGCGGCCGGACGGGCCGGCGCCCGATCAGGGCGGTCCGAAGCCGGGCGGCGTCCAAAGAAAGGGGGGAGAGTCATGGACGTCGGCGTCACCCTTCCCGCCGCGGGCCCTCTCGCGTCGCCTGAGGCCGTCTCCACGCTGGCGGCGCACGCCGAGGCACGAGGATTCACCTCGGTCTGGGTGACCGACCACATCGCGATCCCGGTGCGCAGCGAGAGCCCCTATCCGTATTCCGGCGACCATCGCCCGCCGTGGGAGCCCACGGTGCCGTACCTCGACGCGCTGACGGTGCTGGCCTGGATCGCCGCGCTGACGCGCCGTGTCCGGCTCGGTGTTTCCGTCCTGGTACTGCCGATGCGCCATCCGCTGCCGGTCGCCAAAGCCATCGGGACCTTGGACTATCTGTCGGGCGGACGGGTGGTGCTCGGCGTCGGTGCCGGATGGCTGGCGGAAGAGTTCGCTCTGCTCGGGCAGGAGTTTTCAGATCGCGGCCGCCGTCTTAACGAGGCGATTCGCGTGCTGCGCGCGTGCTGGGGGCCCGATCCGGTCGAGCACCGGGGCGAGGCCTACCGTCTGGCGCCGTTCGGGATGGACCCGAAGCCGCCGCAGGGCGCCCGTCTGCCCATTGTCGTGGGCGGCGAGGGCGACGTCGCGCTGCGCCGCGTTGCGGCAGTCTGCGACGGCTGGCAGCCGCTTGGTCTCCCGCCGGACGCGTACCGCGAGCGGGTCGGGCGTCTTGAGACCTATGCCGCGCGGCATGGACGATTGATTAAGGATCTGTGGCTTCAGGTGCGAACCGGCCGCGGCACGCAGATCACGCGGGAACTCGCCGCGGCGTACGCCGAGGCGGGCGCCCGTACACTCATCGTGGATCCGGTCTATCGCACCTTGACGGTGGACCGGGCTCGCGCGTATCTTGACGAGGTTGCGCGTGAGCTTCAACTTGCGCCGGCGCCCACCGGCTGATAGGATGGCATGGTGAACCAGATGACGGCCTTCACCCGGACTCCTCTGCACTGCATCTGTCCTCCGCGGGGGTAGCACGCCTCCGCTTCCCGGCGTTCCACGCAGTTCTTCGCAGGTCCAACTGAATCGAAGTTAGCGCGGCAGCGCGGCACGGGCGTGCCGCTGCCGAACCTACCCGCCCCCCGAGGGCGCATGAGGTGGTCCCGTGGCGACTGGGAGTCCCCGTCTGGGGATTGTCTACGAGCACCCGGAGTGGTTCGCGCCGCTGTTCGCGGCATTGGACGTTCGCGAAGTGCCTTTCGACCGGATCGACGTGAGCACGCATCGATTTGCTCTGGACGGCGCTGCCCCGCCGTGGACGCTGGTGTTGAACCGCATGAGCCCTTCCGCCCACCTCCGCGGCCACGGACAGGCCATCGTCTATACGCGGGAACTCCTACGGACCCTGGAGGACGCCGGTGTGGAGACGGTCAACGGCGCCGGCGCCTTCGCGCTCGAGACGTCCAAGGTCTCGCAACTGCTGCTCGTGCGGCGGCTCGGACTGCGCGCGCCGCGCACGCGAGTGATCAATCACGCGAGCCAGGCCGCCGCCGCGGCCGGCGGCCTCGTGTTTCCGGTCGCGGTGAAGCCGAACATCGGCGGAAGCGGGGCGGGGATCCAGCGGTTCGACCGCGCGGAAGATCTCGCCGCGGCGGCCGCGGACGGTACGCTGGATTTGGGGATCGATCAGACGGCGCTCGTGCAGGAGTTTCTGCCGGCGCGCGGCGGCCACATCGTCCGCGTCGAGGTGCTCGACGGGCGCGTGCTCTACGGCATCAAAGTGTTTCCGAAACCGGGCGGATTCAACCTGTGCCCCGCCGACATTTGCCAGACCGAGCCGGCCGCTCTCTGCCCGTCCGACCTGCCGAAGGTCGCGCTCCGGGTCGAGGCGGAGACGCCGCCGGCCCAAGTTTGCCGCGACGTGCTCTTGATCGCGCGGCGGGCGCGCCTTGATCTGGCCGGCGTCGAGTACCTCGTGAACGACCGCGACGGACAAATCTACTATTACGACATCAACTCGTTGTCGAATTTCGTGTCGAACGCCGTCGAGGTGATCGGGTTCGACCCGCACGCTGTGCTGGCCGACTACCTGGCGGTTCGGCTAGGCATTCGCGGGCTAAGCCGTATGGGCCCCGCGGCGGCGGCCGTCTAGCGCGCACGCGTCGGGAGCGCCGCTTCGGGTCCAACCGTACTATTAGTCCTGGTCCGCGAACTGCAGCCGATACAGTTTGGCATAGATGCCGCCGCGGGCCAGCAGCGCGTCGTGGGTCCCTTCCTCCGCGATCCGGCCTTTGTGCAGGACGATGATCCGGTCGACGAACCGGACGGTCGACAGCCGGTGGGCGATCACGATCGCGGTGCGGCCCCGCAGCGCCGCCGCCATCGCGCGCTGGATCAGCGCCTCCGTCTCGGCGTCCACGCTGCTCGTCGCCTCGTCCAGAATCAGCAGGATTTCCGGCTGCGCGGCGAGCGCCCTCGCGAAGGCGATCAGCTGCTTCTGCCCCGCCGACAGGCCCGCGCCGCGCTCGTGCAGCTCGGTCGCGTATCCTCGCGGCAGAGCCTCGATGAATCGGGCGGCGCCGGTCTGCTCGGCCGCGCGCTGTACGTCCGCGTCCGAGATCGCGGCGTTGCCGAGCCGGATGTTGTCCGCGATCGTTCCGGAGAACAGGAAGACGTCCTGCAGCACGAGACCGACGTGCCGCCGCAGATCCCGCTGCGGGACGCGCCGGAGGTCCGTTCCGTCGACCAGCACCGCGCCGCGCTGCGGATCGTAGAAGCGGGTCAACAGGTTGATGATGGAGGTCTTGCCGGCGCCGGTGTGGCCGACGATCGCAACGCGCTCGCCCGCGCGGATCGTCAACGAGATGGCGCGTAGGGCCCAGCTCCGCTCCCGGCCGCCCGCCGCGCCGCCGCCCCGGGGGGGGACGAGGCCGCGGGATGCGCCGCCGTCGTCGTACGAGAACCACACGTCCCGAAAGGCGATCTCGCCGCGCACCCGGGACAGCGGGGATGGGTCGGCGGCGTCCTGGACGGTGACCGGCTCGTCGAGCACGCGGAAGATGCGCTCCGAAGAGGCCATCGCGGCCTGGAAGATGTTGAACTTGTCCGCGAGATCCCGCAGCGGGTCGAAAAACCGCTCCGCGTACTGGATCGCGGCGACGAGAACGCCGAGGGTGGCGACGCCCCGCACGATCTGGCCACCGCCGTACCACAACAGCAGCGCGACGCCGGCGGCGCCGATCACCTGGATAGCCGGGTAGAACTGCGAGAAGTTGCGGGTGGACGCGAGGCTCGCCTCGAGATGGGCGGCGTTGAGCTCGTCGAACGCCGCGAGGCGGCGCGGTTCCTGCGTAAACAGCTGCGTCACCGTCATCCCGGTGATCTGCTCGTTCAGGTACGCGTTGATCCGGGCGAGGCGCGTACGCACCGCGCGGTACGCATCGCGCGACCGCAGCCGGAAGCGTTCGGTGATGACGTACACGGCGGGTAGCACCACGAACGCGGCGAGCGCGAGCCGCCAGTTCATCCACAGCATGATGGCCATGATCCCGATCATCGTGAAGACGTCGCCGAAGACCGCCACCGCCCCCGACGTGATCAGCTCGTTCAGGGCGTCCACGTCGTTCGTCACGCGTGTGACGAGTCGCCCCACCGGCGTGCGGGCGAAGAAGCTCATCGAGAGGCGCTGGAGGTGCGCGATCATCTGCGCGCGCAGGTCGGCCATCACCCGCTGTCCCACCGCCTGCATGAGGTAGCTCTGGGCCCAGCGCGCCGCGAAGCCGAGCGCCAGCACCGCGAGATAGACCGCGGCGAGCCCGGCGAGGCCGCGGAAGTCCGTGCCCGCGCTGCGGGCGCCGGCTGGCGCGATGTAGCGGTCGATGCCGACCCGGTACAACGTCGGCCCCGCGAGGTCCGCGAGGGAGGCGATGAGCAGCAGGCCGATCGACGCGGCGACCGTGATGCGGTACGGGCCAACGTACGCGAGCAGCCGCCGCACCAGCCGCGCGTCGTAGGCGCGGCCCAGGATCGGATCTTCGTCGAAGACGGCGCTCACGAGGATTCGGGGCCGGTCCCGGCGGGGGTGTCTGCCGCCGGCTCTTCCGCCTCGAGTGCCTCCCGCAGTATCTCCCGCTCGTACAGCTCCGCGTACAGGCCGCCGCGGGCGATCAGCTCGTCGTGCGTCCCCTGATCGACCGGCCGTCCGCCGTCCAGCACGACGATCCAGTCGGCCGAGCGGATCGTCGAGATCCGGTGCGCGATAATGAGACTGGTCCGCGCCGCCATCACCCCGCGCAGTCCCTTCAGGATCGCCCGCTCCGTCTGGGTGTCCACGCTGCTCAGCGCGTCGTCGAGAATCAGCACGCGGGGGTCGCGGATCACGGCCCGGGCGAGCGTGGCGCGCTGCCGCTGGCCGCCGGACAGCGTCACGCCGCGCTCGCCGACCACCGTATCGTACCCTCGGGGAAACTCCGCCGCGTCGACGGAGATCTGCGAGATTTCGGCCGCCTCACACACCCGCGCGTCGTCCGCGGGGCCGGCGGCGCCGAAGCCGATGTTCGCGCGCAGGGTGTCCGAAAACAGAAACGGTTCCTGCGGCACCAACGCGACGGCGCCGCGCAGCGCGGCGAGCGGCAGCTGGCGGACGTCGTGGCCGTCCAGCAGTACCTGGCCCTCGGTCGGATCGAGCAGGCGCGGGATCAGCGAGACGAGCGTCGTCTTGCCGGCGCCGGTCGGGCCGACGATGGCGACGGTCCGGCCGGCGGGGATCGCGAGGCTCACGTCGCGCAGCACCACCGTGCCGTCGCGCACGACGCCGACCCGCCGGAACGCGATCTCGCCCCGGATCCCGTCGACGACGAGCGGCCTGGGCGGATCGGCGATCGCCGGTGATTCGGCAAGGATCGCGTCGAGCCGGTTCATCGAGGCGCGGCCCTGCTGCCACAGGTTCGTGACCCAGCCGAGGGCGATCATCGGGAAGCTGAGGCGCGCGAGATAGTAGGAGAACTGCACCATCTGGCCGAGGGTGAGCGTGCCGCGGATCACCGCGTCGCCGCCCTGCCACAGCAGCACGACCGAGGCGACGCCGAGGATCAGGCCGATCGACGGCCACAGTGCACCCTGCGCCCGCGCCAGACGCAGGTTTGTGCGCACGACGTCCTCGGAGGCCTCGTTGAAGCGCGCCAACTGGTCCGGCTCCCGGGCGAACGCCTTCACGACGCGGATACCGCTCATCATCTCCTGCACCCGTGTCGAGAGCACGCTGAACTGCGCCTGCACCGCGTCGAACCGCCGGTGGATCTCGCGGCCGAGCAGCAGAAACACGAGCGTCACGAACGGCATGATCGCGATCATCCAGAGCGTCAGCCGGACGCTGATGCTCAGCATGAATGCGATCGACGCCGCCAGCATGACGGTGGTGTGCACCGAGCGCATCAGGCCGACCCCGGCGAACCGCTGCACGGCGCGGATGTCGTTGACGGCCCGGGCCATCAGGTCGCCGGTCGGTGTGCGCTCGAAGAACGCGAGCGGCATGCGCTGCAGGTGCGCGAAGTACTCCCGCCGCAGTTCCGTCTCGACGCGGTACGCGGCCGCCATGATCGACCACCGCATGACGTAGGTCGCGGCCGCCTCCGCCGCGGCGAGGCCGACGAGCGCGGCGGCGTACATTGCGAGCCGGCCCGTCCCGACGCCGCGGCCGATGCCGTCGATGGCGAGCTTCATCACCCACGGCGCCGACTGCGCCATCGCGATGGAGACGAGGCCGCCGAGGTAGCCGACGGCGTAGGCGCGCCGGTAGCGCCGGACGTACGCCCAGAAACGGCGGCTGCGCATCCGGCGGGCGGGCTAGCGGGTCTTGTGGCCGACGAACACGCCGTCCCGCAGCGGGACGATGACGCCGGTCAGATCCGGATCGGCGAACAGAAGACGCGTGATCTCGCGGACCCCGCGCGTGGCCGGGTCATCGGCGGCGGGATCCATCGCCCGGCCGCGCCAGATCATGTTGTCGACAAGCAGCAGGCCGCCCGTGCGGAGGCGCGCCTTCATCACCGGGAAGGACTTTGGGTACGCATCCTTTTCGATGTCGTTGAAGATCACGTCGAACTCGCCGGGCGTCCGCTCGAGTTCCGCGACGGCTTCGCTCACGGAAAATCGGACGGCGTCCGCGAGCCCGAGCCGGCCGAGGTAGCCGCGCGCCTGCTGCGACAGCGCCTCGTCCCACACGACGTGGTGGACCACGCCGCCGCCGTTGTCGCGCACGGCCATCGCGAACCACGCCGTGGAGTAGCCGAAACCGGACCCCATCTCGAACACGCGCCGGGCGCCCGTCGCCCGCGTGAGCAGGTAAAATAGCTGCCCCACCACGGGCCCGACGATCGGAAACCGGCGCTGCTCGGCGTGCGCCTCCATCTCGCGAAGCACGGCCGGCCGCGCCGGGATCACGCCCTCGAGATACGCCGTGAGCGCGGGTTGCGCCAGATCCTGATACAGGTCTTTGCTCATGACACCATGATACGATAGCGGCGGTGCTCCGGACCCGGCGGCGCCGGGATCGAGCCCGCACCCTCCGGCGGCGGCTCGGCGGGCGTGTGGTACGATGCGATCGTTTCCCCGGCAAAGGAGGCCGCCGTCCGCCCATGCGCGTCGCCCTCACGGGATCCCACGGATTAATCGGTTCCGCGGTGGCGTCCGCGCTTCGCGCCCGCGGGGATGAAGTCGTCCCCCTCGTGCGAGGCGGCGTCGCGGCGCCGGAGGAGGTCGCCTGGGACCCCGCGGCCGGCCTGATCGACGCGGCGCGTCTCGCGGACGTGGACGCCGCGATTCATCTGGCCGGTGCGACGCTCGCGACGCGCTGGACGCCGGACCAGAAGATGGCGATCCTGGCGAGCAGGCGGCGGGGGACGGAGCTGCTCGCCGGCGCGCTCGCGGGGCTGCGCGGGGGGCCTCGGACCTTCGTGAGCGGCTCAGCCGTCGGCTACTACGGTGATCGCGGAGACGAGGTGCTCACCGAGTCGTCCGAGCCGGGCACGGGCTTTCTCGCGGAGGTCTGCCGGGAATGGGAGGCGGCGGCGGAGCCGGCGCGCCGGGCCGGCATTCGCGTGGTGCATCCGCGCTTCGGGGTCGTGCTGTCCCGCAGCGGCGGGGTCCTGGCCAAGATCGTGCCGATCTTTAAGATTGGCGCCGGCGGTCCGCTCGGCCACGGGCGGCAGTATCTGCCGTGGGTCGCGATCGACGACGCGGTGGGCGCGTTGCTGCTCGCGCTGGAGCGCGACGCCCTCGACGGGCCGGTCAACGTCGTGTCGCCCCGCGCCGTCACCAATCGCGAGTTCACTTCCGCGCTCGCACGGGCGCTCGGCCGCCCCGCGATGATTCCGGTTCCGGCCGCGGCGCTGCGCGCGATGTTCGGCGAGATGGCGGACGGCGCGCTCTTGGTCAGCCAGCGCGTCGATCCGGTCCGGCTGCGCGGGGCGGGCTACGCCTTCCGCTTCCCGGAGCTCGAACCCGCGCTGCGGCACGTGCTTGACCCGGCGTAGGCCGGTAGCGTTGCGGCGGCGCCGCACGTCGGATATAATCGGTGCGCAGTCTCATCGCAGCGGGTTGCGCGAAGGCGCGGCGTGCCATCGTGCGAAGGCGCGGTCGTGCGCGGCCCTCTGCACCGCGTGGGGACGTAGCTCAGTTGGGAGAGCGCCTGAATCGCACTCAGGAGGTCGGCGGTTCGAATCCGCTCGTCTCCACCA
>DASSJF010000078.1 GCA_035691305.1 bacterium | reverse complement strand
GCTTCTCGGCGGCCTGTATGTGTTCGTGGGCCGGTTCACGCCGCTCGCGCCCGTGAGCACGGGACTGCTGACCGGGTTCCTCGCCGTCATGGTGTCGGGGGTCCCGGCGTATCTGATCGTGCGGGTCACCACCGTCAGCCTGTGGTTGACGATACCGCCGGCGGGCCTCGCGTTTCTGTGCTGCTTCTTGGGTTTGCGACGGATCGCGGTGGCGCCTCAAACGAGCGCTTGACCGTGGAGAGACCCGTGGATGTGAAGAACGCGACTGTGCTGGTCACCGGCGGCGCCGGGTTCATCGGTTCGCACACCGTCGATGCCCTCGTGGAGCGGGGCGCCCGCGTCGTCGTAGTCGACAATCTATCGACGGGCAGGCGGCAGAACGTCAATCCGCGGGCGAAGTTCTACGAGTTGAATCTCGCCGACGAGGCCTTCACCGAGGTCATGAACCGGGAACGGCCCGATATCGTCTATCACCTGGCCTTCTATGTGCTCGTGCCCAACTCGGTCGAGAACCCGCTGCTGGACGTGGACGTGATTGTCGGTTCGATCCGGCTGTTTCAGGCCGCCAAGGGCCTCGGCGTCCGGCGGATCGTCATCGGCTCGTCCGGCTTTCTCTACGGGAACGCCGCGACGCTGCCGTGCGACGAGCGGTGCCCAATCGATCCCGCCTCGCCGTACGTCGTCTCGAAACAGGCGGTCGAGAATTACGCGCGTTTCTACCGCCGCGCCTACGGCATTCCCTACGTGATCCTGCGCTACGCGGCGATCTACGGGCCGCGGCAGCGGACCGGCGCCATGGCCGACTACATCCGCAAACTCGCGTCGAACGAGCAGGCGGAGATGTGGGGCGACGGCAGCAAGACGCGGGATTACGTCTTTGTCGAGGACGTGGTGGACGCCAACCTGCTCGCCCTCGCCGTGCGCCCGGATCACCCCGATCCCGTGTTCAATATCGGCACGGGCGTCGAGACCACGCTGAACGACCTGTACGCGCGGATTGCGAGAATCCTCGGCAAGGACCCGCGGCCGATCTATTACCCGGACCGGCCGGGCGAGCAAATCCGGTATTGTCTTGACAACACCAAGGCAAAGAAAGAACTTGGGTGGCAGCCGCGCTATCAACTCGATGCAGGGCTGCGGATCACCGTAGCCGGATATCGGCCCGACTGACGATGCCGGCGCTCACGGTCGCGATTACGACGTTCAACCGGGCACGGTACCTTGAACGCGCGATCCGCAGCGTCCTGGCCCAGGAGTTCGCGGACTTCGAACTGCTCATCCTCGATAACTCCTCGACGGACGGGACCGACGAGCTGATTCGCAGTATTCAGGACCGGCGACTTCGCCACATCAGGCACGCGCCGTGCAACATTTCGCGATCGAGGAACATCGGTGTCCGGGAGGCGGCCGGCGGGCTGCTGGCGTTCCTGGACGACGACGACGAGTGGCTGCCTAACAAGCTCCACCACCAGGCCGCCGTCTTCCGGAGCGGCGACGATCGGCTGGGGCTGGTGTACGGCGGATTTGTCAGGTTCGACGATCGCGGGCGGGAGTTTGAGATGCACCGACCGGTTCTGGAGGGCCGGGTGCTGCTGCCGCTGTTGTGGCAGAAGGATGCGTTTACGGGATCCGCGTCCAACCCGGTGCTGCGGACCGCGATCGTCCGCCGCCTTGGCGGCTACGACGAGGGCTTGACGACCTCCGAGGACTGGGAACTCTACCTCAGGCTGGCGGAGCAGTACGACGTGAAGTACGTCCCCGACGTAGTTCTGCGGATCCGCCGGCACACCGGAGCACGGCTGGGCGACCGGATCGACGATGCCCGGAAGCTCGAGGAACATGTGCTCGAACGGTACGGCCGGATGATGCCCCCTGGGCTCCGCGGCTTCTATCTGAGGAAGATCGGCGGCAAGTTGTGCCGGAGCGGGCGCACGCGCGAAGGGCGCCGCCGCATCCTCGAGGCCGTCAAGACTAGCCCGTTCAACCCGGGTGGGTACGCGCAATTCGGGCTGTCCTTCCTCGGCGGCGGCGCCTACCGGCGCGTGCACACGTGGTACAAGCGGCTTGCTTGACCGGCCGGCTCCCGATCGGGCGATGATCCTGGCAGCGGGACTGGGGACGCGCCTGCGGCCCCTCAGCGAGCAAATCCCCAAGTGCATGATAAGAGTGGGCGGCAAGCCCGTGCTGCAGTATACGATCGAATGGCTTCGCCGCTATGGCGTCACGGACGTCGTTATCAACCTGCATCACCTCCCGAACGTCGTCAAGGAGCACTTCGGCGACGGCGCAGCCTGGGGCGTGCGGCTCACCTACATTGTGGAGCCGGTGTTGCTCGGCACGGCGGGGGCCGTCAAGAACGCCGCGTCGCTCTTCGGCGAATCGCCGTCCCTGGTGTGGTACGGCGATAACTTGAGCACCTGCCGGCTCGATCGCCTGTGGGCGTTCCACCGGGCAACGGGAGGAGCGGCGACAATCGCGCTATTTTACCGAGACGACGTGACACAAAGCGGCATCGCGGCGCTCGACGAAAACAGCAGGGTGACGCGGTTTGTCGAGAAACCCTCCGCGGATCAGGTGTTCAGCCGATGGGTCAGTGCCGGCATTCTCGTCCTTGAGCCTCGTGCGCTCGACACGATCAAGGCCGGCGAGCCGGCCGATTTCGGCCGGGACGTGTTTCCGGAGCTGCTGGCCCGGGACGAGCCGATTTACGGTTACCGTATGCAACCCGATGAAGGGTTGTGGTGGATCGATCGCCCGGAGGATCTCCGCCGGCTGGAGGACCTCTGGCCCGCGCTCCCGTTTGCGCGCGCCCGCCCCGCGACCCTCAAATGACGCTGTCTCCGCCCTCTCCGTTGGTCTCCATCGTCATGCCCGCGTATAACGCGGAACGCTTCATCGATCGCGCCCTGGAGAGCGCGCTCCACCAGACGTACGCGAATCTGGAAATCCTCGTCGTCGATGACGGTTCGCAGGACCGCACGGCCGCGCTGATTCGCAGCCGCGAAGACCCGCGCGTCCGCTACCTCCACCAGCCGAACCAAGGGCAGGGTCCCGCCCGCAACAAAGGAATCGCGGCGAGCACGGGGACCTACATCACGTTTCTCGACGCGGACGATTTCTATCGGCCCAACAAGGTCGAACGGCAGGTCACGCTCCTGGAAGCTCATCCGGAATTCGGCGCGAGCTTCTGCAACGCGGTGCACTTTTACTCGAAGGCGCCCGACCGCCTGCTCGGACGATCCGCCGGCGTCCAGCCGGGTGACATTTTCCCCGCGCTGCTGCGATCTTCGCTCGTCAACCCCAATACGTTGATGATCCGCGGCGGCGTCTTGCGGGGCCGGTTCACCTTCTGCGAGGAGCGCTACTACCCCGAGGAGTGGGACCTCTGCCTACGTCTTGCCCGCGCCGGGGTCCGCTTCGGTTATCAAGACGAAGATCTCGTCGTCGTTGAAATCCGGGAGAACAGCAACACGACGATGGAGATCCAATGCATCTTGAAGAGGAATGCCCTGGGGATGTTCGAAGGTCTCTTCGCGGGCATGTCCGACGAGGAGCGCGCGGTTTTCGGCGCGGACCGTGTGCTGCGGCGGTGCAAAATCAATCTTGCCGCCGCGTATCTTCTCGTCGCCGACAAGGCGGAATTCGAGAAAATCCTCCCGGAGGTATTGCCGGCGCCGGCCGCGTGGGCGCTGCGGACCGTGGTGCGCGCAACGCCGTCGAGAACCCTCCGGCGCGTCGTGGACCGTCTCTGGCGATGGCGCCAGGTTCGGTCCTTCTCCCGCCGGCCCGCCGCACCCGGCGAGATCAAACGGTCCGCCGGCCGGCCGGTGAACGCATGACCCCGACCGCAGCGGACGACCTGCCGAGCGTCTCCGTCGTCGTGCCCGTCTGGAACGAGGCTCGGTATATTGAGGCCTGCATCTTACGGCTGCTGAAACAAACGTATCCCCCCGAACGATTGGAGATCGTGATCGTCGACGGTCTGAGCGAGGATGGAACCCGAGACATCGTGGGCCGGTTCATCACCGCCGAGGCCGGACCCCCAATGGCCGGCCGGGCCCCGGTTTATCTCGTTGACGCCCCGGGGCGTCAACGGCCGGCTGCCGTCAATGCCGGGATTCGCCGGGCGCGCGGCGGGGTGATTGCCCGGGTTGATGCCAGGACTCTCGTCCCGCCCGACTATGTCGAACGGTGCGTACGCTCCCTCCTGGCCACCGGCGCCGACAACGTCGGGGGCGTTCAGGCGCCGGTCGCCCGGGAACCCGTGCAGGACGCGATCGGCCTGGCGATGTCACACCCGTTCGGCGTCGGCAACGCGCAGTTTCGCATCGGAAAGAAGAGCGGGTTTGTCGACACCGTCTACCTTGGCTGCTTTCGGCGCCAGGTGTTTGACCGGGTCGGTCTGTTCGACGAGGAATCCGCGCTCCTGAGCGAGGACTCCGACATCAACCAGCGCATCCGCCAGAGCGGCGGGGGCGTGTATCTGGACGCGGGGATCATCGTGAACTACTATCCGCGCGAGTCCTTGGCCGGCCTCTGGCGACTCTACTTTCGCTACGGCGGTGCGCGAGCCGGAAACCTGCTGAAGCACGGCAACCTGACGTCCTGGCGGCAGGTGGTTCCCGCCGCATTCCTCTTGACGCTCGGGTCACTCGCGGCGCTGTCGCTGTTCAGCCGGGCGGCCTTGCTCGCCTTCTGCGCGCTGCTCGGGCTGTACGTCGTTTCCGATCTGGCCGTGTCCGCCGTGATCGCCGGCCGGACATGCAAGCCGGGGCTTTGGCCGTTCCTGTGCGCGGCATTTCCCTGCATGCACTTCGGATGGGCCCTTGGATTTTTCAAGCGTCTCGCCGAACGGCGTCGCTCCGCGTCGTCTTGGGCGTGGACCGAGCGCTAGCGATGTCGACGATGAGCTTCGTGCAGCGGTACCTGGCCGAAACGCGGCGCATCCTGGAAGACATCGACGCCGACGCGATCGAGCGTGCCGTCGCGCTGCTGGCCGACACGCGCGCCCGGGGAGGACGCCTGTTCGTCCTCGGGGTCGGCGGCAGCGCGGCGAACGCCTCGCACGCGGTCAACGACTTCCGAAAGATCGCAGCCTTCGAGGCCTACGCCCCAACGGACAACGTGTCGGAACTGACCGCGCGCGTGAACGACGACGGATGGGAGACTGTCTTCGAGCAGTGGCTTCGCACAAGCCGCTTGCGACCGAACGATCTGCTGCTGGTCTTTTCAGTCGGCGGCGGCGACTCAGAGCACAACGTGAGTCCCAATCTTGTGCGCGCGCTCGCCTACGCGAAACAGGTTGGGACTCGCATTATCGGCGTGGTTGGACGGCGAGGCGGCTACACCGCGCAGGTGGCCGACGCGTGTGTGATCGTCCCCACGGTTAATCCCGAGCACGTGACGCCTCACACCGAGACGTTCCACGCCGTCGTCTGGCATCTCATGGTTGCGCACCCGGCTCTTCAGAGCGCGAAAAACAAATGGGAATCGCTTCTGTGACATGCGGCCCGTTCTGACCTACTCGTGCGCCGCCGCGGCGGGGCTCCTGCGCGTTGTCCCGAACACTCGCGGAGCGTGGATCGTCGGCGCACCCTTGACCAGGCTGTTACCTCATGGCTGGCGGCGCGCTCGGTTATCGTTGTCATCCGAAAATGCGATGATACCGATCGAGTTCGATCTCGGCGACCCCGTACAGTTTGTCATGGTCAGGAGCGGCCAGTTTGATTTGGGCACCGCCTCGGTCATCTGTGCGCTGCTTGTTCAGGGAGATACCTACGTCGACATAGGCGCGAACTGGGGTTATTTCGCCTGCATCGCCTCGCGCGTCGTCGGTGTCTCGGGGTTGGTGCTCGCGGTCGAGCCGAACCGCGACGCCTTTCGCCATCTCCAGGAGACCGTGCATCGCAATCGCCTCGTGAACGTGCTTAGCGCAAACGTGGCGGCATACGAGGAGGTCGGCCGCCGCGTTTCGCTGCGCCGGCCGTTCTATCGACAGACAACAAGCTCCGTCGTCTGCGAGACGAACAGAAGCGGACCGTGCGACATTGTCACCAGCACGGTCGACTATCTGCGCAACAAGATTGGAGGAGGCTCCGTGCGATTGCTCAAGGTGGATGTCGAAGGGGCGGAGCTGGCTGTTCTCAAGGGCGCCCACGAACTGCTTGGCGACCTGCGGCCGTGGGTTATCTTGGAGGTGTCCTCCTACACCGTTAGGTTCGGCCACTCGCCACGAGAGGTGTACGATTTCATGCGAACCTTTGGGTACGATCGCGCCTACCTTATCAGCGACGAGCCACACAGCTCGGGGTTGGCGGGGTCGGCGGGCGGCCCGACCGAGGGGCAGATTCTATTTCAACCGCCGACAACGGAACTGCCGCGAATTCTTGACCGGTCGTTTTCTCGATAGCCAGGTCGGGACAGGCGGTTCAAGCGTCGCGGGGCCCGTTTCGGTGGGTGTCGTAAAGGAATTCTTAACATCACAATGGAATAATCGGCGCCATCTCGGATCGCCGCGATGAGTCGTCGCAGCCATGAGTACCGGTCGATTAATCAAGGACGATAATTGCGCCGTGCCGTTGCGCCGCCACCGCATGTCCGCCCCGAAGATCCGCCGACATCAAGTGTTTGCGATGTCGTCGCGCCGGACGCATTAAATGATTCTGGCCCGCGCGCCGATGCGCATACCGCTGGGGGGTGGTGGAACCGATCTGCCGTCGTATTACTCGCAATTCGGAGGATTTATCCTCAGCGCCGCCATCAACAAGTACGTCTATATCGCCGTCAACCGCCCGGCGGCGGACGACTTCATCCGCGTCAAGTACTCCCGCTACGAGCAGGTCACCTCGGTCGACGACGTGCAGCACGACCTCGTGAAGCCCGCGTTGAGGCTGCTCGGTTTGTCCGGTAGTCTCGAGATCACGTCGATGGCGGACGTGCCGGCCGGCACCGGGCTGGGTTCGTCCGGTGCCTACGCCGTGGCATTGCTCACCGCGCTGCACGAGCTGAAACGCGAGAAGATCCCGACCCAGGCGCTGGCCGAACAGGCCTGCCACATCGAGATGAATCTGGCCGGCCATCCGGTCGGGAAGCACGACCACTATCTCGCGGCCCTCGGGGGCGTCTCGTGCCTGGAGATCGGTCGGGACGGCCACGTGAAAGCCAGCCTGCTCGACATCGCTGTGGGGACGGAGGAGGAGTTTCGCGACAGCGTGCTGCTCTTCTACACCGGGATCGTCCGGTCGAGCGACGACATTCTCGCCGACCAGAAAAAGCACACCGAGGAAGGGAACGCCGCCGTCCTGGAGAGCCTCCACCGCACGAAGGAGATCGGCTACCGCATCCGGGACGCGCTGGCGGGCGGTGACATCGAGCGATTCGGCCTGCTCCTCGACGAGCACTGGCAGACGAAGAAGCGCCGGTCGCGAATGATCACCGACCCCCGCATCGACGAGTGGTACGATCTGGCAAAGCGGCAGGGCGCCCTGGGCGGGAAGGTGATGGGCGCCGGCGGCGGCGGCTTCCTCATGCTGGTTTGTCCCAAGAGCTACAAGGCCGGGCTGCGCCGGGCGCTGGCAGACGCGGGCCTGCGGGAGATGCACTACGATTTCGACTTCGAGGGCGCGAAAGTCGTCGTCAATTTCTGACGCCCCGCGCCGGGCCTCGGCCGCGTGAGCGGGGCCGCCCCGGGCCGGGCCGCGGTGTTTCTGGATCGCGACGGCGTGCTCACCCATGGCGAAGAGCGGGACGGGAAATCCTACGCCCCCCGGCGTTTGGAAGATTTCCGTCTGCTCCCCGGCGTCCGGGAAGCGGTGGAGCGCCTCCGCGCGGCGGGATTTCTGGCGGTCGTCGTGACCAACCAGCCCGACATCGCGAACGGGCTCGTTGACCCCGGCGTGGTCGAGGCGATGCACCAGCGGCTTCGCGCCTGGCTGCCGCTCGATGCCGTTGAAATGTGTCCGCACGCGGACGAGCAGGATTGTGACTGCCGCAAGCCAAAGCCTGGTCTGCTGTTGGCGTCCGCGCGCCGGTTGAATATCGATCTCGGCCGGAGCGTGATGGTGGGTGACCGGTGGAAAGACATCGAGGCCGGCCGCCGCGCCGGGTGCCGTACCGTGTTTGTCGACCGCGGGTACAGCGAACCGAAGGCCGAGGCCCCCGATCTGATCGTCGCGTCGCTTCCTGCCGCCGTGGACTGGATCCTGGCGAGGGGGACAACGTCATGAACCGGCTGGAGAATCTTCGCGTCAAGATCTTCGCGGACGGCGCCGACCTGACGGGCATCGTCCAGCTCTACGCCAATCCTATCATCAAGGGATTTACGACGAATCCCACGTTGATGCGGCAGGCGGGGGTGGACGACTACGAAGGGTTCGCCCGTACGGTGCTGGCGGCGGTGCCCGACCGTCCGGTGTCGTTCGAGGTCTTCGCCGACGAATTTCCCGAGATGATCCGCCAGGCGAAGACGATCGCCTCTTGGGGCCGGAACGTGTTCGTGAAGATACCGGTAACCAATACGCGCGGGGAATTCAGCGGCGGGGTCATTCGCGAACTCTCCCGGGCCGGCGTGCCCATCAACGTGACGGCGCTTCTCACCGCGACGCAGGTCCGCCGCGTCGCGGACTGCCTCGACCCGGAGACGCCGGCGATCGTATCCGTCTTCGCCGGCCGCATCGCGGATACCGGCGTCGACCCGGTGCCGATCATGCGCGAGGCGGTGGCGGCGATGGCGGCGCGGCCGCGCGCCGAGCTCTTGTGGGCGAGCCCCCGGGAATTGCTCAACATCTTCCAGGCGGATGAAATCGGATGTCATATCATCACCGCGACCAGCGGCGTGCTGAGCAAGCTGGGGCTGGTGGGGCGCGATCTTGAGGAATACTCGCTGCATACGGTCAAGATGTTCCACGGCGACGCCGCCGCCGCGGGATACTCCATCGTCACTGTATCCGCACGCGTCGGATAGGGCACGAAGGCGGGTGCGCGCGGCGGACGGCTCGACGCCTGTGCGCGCGCCTGCCCCGTGCCGCCGCCGGATGTCCGCCCGGAAAACTCGCGTAGCGTAGGATGTGCGGGATTTGCGGAATCTACGCCGTACCGTCCGCCGACCCGACTCGGCTGCGGGCGGCGACCGCCCGAATGACAGCCGCCCTCGCGCATCGGGGGCCCGATGACGAAGGAGTTTGGGCCGACGCGGCGGGACGGCTGACCCTCGGCAATCGCCGGCTCGCGATCATCGACGTTTCTCCCGCGGGTCACCAGCCCATGATCGATCCCGGCGGCCGCGTCGCCCTGACCTATAACGGCATGATCTACAATTATCGGGAGCTGCGCCGGGACCTCGCCGCCTCGGGCTATCCCTTCCGCGGGCATTCCGACACCGAAGTCATCCTGGCCCTTTACCTGCGGGACGGCGTGGAGATGTGCCGGCGGCTGCGGGGGATGTTCGCGTTGGCGCTGTGGGACGCGCGTTCTCACACGCTCCTGCTCGCCCGCGATCGGCTCGGCATCAAGCCCCTGTACTACGCGCACGACGCGGATCGATGGATCTTCGCCTCGGAGCTGCGGGCGCTCCGGGCGTCCGGCGTCATATCCGCGCGGCCGGACCCCTCGGCGCTCGCCGCGTTTCTGCGCCTCGGGTCCGTGCCCGGTCCCATGTCGGTGTTGGAGGGCGTCCACGAGCTGCCGCCCGCCACCACGCTCACAGTCGACGGAGCCGGCCGGGGAGCGCTCGACCGCTATTGGGAGATTCCTGCGCCGCGCTCGGAGAAACGGAACGTGGACGACACCATCGCCGAGCTTCGTACGCGTTTGAGCGACTCGGTGAGCCGCCACCTCATCAGCGACGTCCCGTTCGGGGTCTTCTTGAGCGGTGGTGTGGATTCCGGCGCCATCGTCGCGATGATGCGGGACGCGGGACACGAGCGGATCCGTACGTTCTCGATCACCTTCCCGGAATCCGACATGGACGAAGGCCCCGAGGCCGCCCGCCTGGCCGCCCGCTACGGCACCGACCACACGGCGTACGAGGTGCAGGGCGCAGCCGTCGCCGCGGACCTCGATGCGGTGATCGCAGCGATGGACCAGCCGACGATTGACGGTCTGAACACGTATTACGTCTCCCGCGTGGCACGGGGGTCCGGCACGACCGTGGCACTGTCGGGCCTCGGCGGAGACGAGCTGTTCTGCGGATATCCGTCGTTCAGGCAGGCGCCCCGGCTGCTTGCCCTGCATCATGTCGCAGAACGGCTCGGGCCGGTCCGGCCGGTGCTGGCGACGGTCCTGTCGACTCTGCCGCCGCTGCGGTCCGATAAGGTGCGGGAAGGGTTGATGCAGGCGGCCACGATGCAGACGGCCTACCTCGCCGTTCGGAGCCTGTTCAGCGGCGCCGAGCTCATGAAGCTGCTGGCGCCCGGGTCGCTTCGCGACGCCGCGCAGAGCCTGGACGCGGCGGCCGCGCTCGGCGCCCTGGTCCCGGTGCTTCCCGCGGAACCGGTGGCGGCGACGGCGATGCTGGAACTGCGCGGGTATATGCATAATCAGCTGCTAAGGGACACCGACGTGATGAGCATGGCGCACGGTCTCGAGGTCCGTGTGCCGTTCCTCGATCATCCGCTCGTCGAGTTCGCGGCCGGACTGCCTGACGGCGTGCGCGCGAACGGCCATCCTCCCAAATGGCTTCTCCGGCGGGCGCTCCGCGACCGTCTGTCCCCCGACGCCGGGCACCGGAAGCGCGGTTTCAGCTTTCCCATGGCGGAATGGTTGCGCGGTCCGCTCAGGCCGCGGGTCGAGCAGGCGCTGCGGGACGGCTCGGGTCTGTTTCGGCCCGAGGCCGTGGCGGCTCTGCACGCTCGAGTAGACGAGGGACGGACACACTGGTCGCGCCTCTGGGCCGCCGTGGTCCTCGTCCTGTGGCTTCGCGCCGCCGGTGGGTTGGAGATGCCGTGAAAGGGCGGCTCTTCTTCGTTTTGTACGTGTTCGGCCCCATGTTCCTGATCTTTTTCCTCCCGCTCCTGTTCGTGCGGTTGCCGTTGGTCGTCTCCATCAACCGTGGTCTCGCCACGGTCCCTACACCGTTCGCGCTCACCGCGCTGGTTGTCTGCCTGGTTTGGTTTGCGATCGCGGCCGGACTCGTGGTCTGGCCGGTTCGGGCTGACCGGCCGGCCCGATCCGGCGAATGGACGGCTCACGCGGTATGGTGGGCCTTCGTTGCGTTTTCATCGGCGGGGAGCGGCGTCTCTCTGCTTCACGCCTTTCACGCCCTGCCCGCGGGGATCGAAGAAATCGTCCACCAGCTGTCCTTGGCGCCGCCGATCGGCTTTGTGCTCGGAGCCTGGCTCCTTCGCCGTGGGGTCGCGCGCAACCGTTCGACCGCAGTGCGGGGACTGCTGATCGTCGATCTCATAGTCTCGCTGCTCGTGCCGGTCGTGCTGTCCAAGGTCGGCCCCGCGGTCTTCAGCGCGATCGCCATTCTCTACGGTCTTCGAATTGTCGGAATATCATGGCGCCGCCAGGCCGCGGCCGTCCTCCTGCTGGTGCCGCTTATTGTTGTCGCGTTTCCATTTCGGGAGTATCTTCGGATGCAGGTGTACAATGGGGATCCCTTTCACCGGCGCGTTCATGCCGGTGCCGGCGCCGCGACCTCATCGGTTCCCCCGGTGCATCTTACCTTCAGCCAGCGGCTCGCCTTCTTCGATCCTGTGGCGCTTGGCCTGCGCTTCCACCGCGCAAGCGGGTTGGTGTTGCTCGCACAGTTCGCCGCGTCACGCGCGATCCTGCGCATCAACCGCTTGGCCGACCTCGCTTATGTGATCCAGGCAACCCCGGCGACGGTGCCGTATGCCGGCGGCGCGACGTATGCGCCGCTCGTGACGAAGTTCGTGCCTCGATTCCTATGGCCGGACAAGCCGCGAGAACTGGCGGGCCAGTTCTACGGCCACCGGTATCCGTTTCTCGATCTCCCCGACACGGTGCACAGCGTCAATCTCCCGATGGTGACAGAAGGCTGGGTGAACGCAGGATGGGTCGGCGTTGTGCTGTCCGCCGCGGCGGTTGGGCTGGTCCTGCGCGTCATTTGGACGCGCTGGATTGGACCCGACGCGGCGCCCGGTAATCTGGTGCTCGGGATGGCGGTGGTCGGGACGGCCGTCAACGCTGAATCGAACCTCAGTCTGGTGTTAGGCGGGGTGCTGCACGCGCTGCTGGTGTACGGAGCGCTCACCGCGGCGATCGCCTGGTGGGACCGGACCGCGGTGCGCCGGAACCCGGACCGCGGCACCCTTTAGGACCGGACGTCCTCCGCCGTCCGCACGATCTCGCGCAGGCGGTCGCGATACGTGTGCCCGCCGGCGATGACGCGCGTGCAACCCGCTCGGGCGATGCGCCGCCGCGCGTCGTCATGCGCCAGATAGTAGCGGATCTTGTCGATCATTTCCTCCCGCGACTCGAAGAAGGCCGCCTCCACGTCCTCGCGAAACACCGCGAGATGTTCGTCGGTGCGCTCGGCCAGCATGAACGCGCCGCACGCGGGAATCTCGAAGCTGCGCATGGCATGTCCGTCTCGATTGGCGCGCCGCACCAGACAGAGCACGATCCTGGCGCCGCCGAGCGCGAGGCGGTAGTCGCGCCCGACGGCGAATCCGCGGGCATGGCGGCCAAAGCGTGGATCGCGGGACCAGTATCCGCCGTAAAACGCCGGCGACAGGTCGACGTCGGCGAGGAGGGGCTCGAGATCCGCGAAGCGATCGGGGTCCGCGCCGCCGACGAACGCTACGTCGCTTTGGAACCGCTGGGCCTCCGCGTCGTTCGCGGGCGCTTCGGGAAAATGCACCGACGGATTGTACCCGAACATCGTGTGGACGACGATGCGGCCGCCGGCGCGCTTCACGTCGTCCATGATCGCGCGCTTCGTACAGGCGTAGACGTCGTAGGCCGAAATCCCGTGCAGGAGATCCGGAGTGGCGTTGGCGCCGTTGAACGGGTCGTCGGTCGCGTAATTGACCAGCACGGCGCCGGTCTCTTCCTTGATCCGCCGGAGGGTTGCAGGCATAATATAGGCGCCTTTGACGGCGACGACGAGTTCCGGCCGGAACCGCCGCGCGGCTGCTACGAGTGTCCGATTGAGGCGCCAGCGCAGCGCGGGCCGGCGGTGCAGCAGGCGGTAGGCGACTTTGTGGACGAGTGACGTCTCGAGCGGCCGGAGATACGGCGCCTCATCGACGAAGAGCGCGTCGTACCCGAGTTCCGCGGCGGGCTGAACGAAGAAAGGGGACATCGGCGCGTAAAGGGTCGTATCGACGAGCAGCACTCGCTTCATGGGCGCGCAACAGAATTCGCACCCGGGGGGAATTGCCCTTTTGACGCCGTATCGAGTCGCCTACCTCGTTTCCCATCCGATTCAGTACCAGGCGCCGCTGCTGCGGCGCCTGGCCGCGCACCCCGAGGTCGCGCTGCACGTATACTACATGGACGATCAGGGCGCCCGGCTCCACCACGACGCGGAGTTCGGCGTCGCGTTTCAGTGGGACGTTCCGCTGCTGGACGGCTACCGTTGGACCGTCCTTCACAACCGCTCGCCGTGGCCGCGGGCGGATCATTTCGCCCGGTTCGTGCACCCGGAAATTGTCGCGACGCTCGGGCGCGAACGCTACGACGCGCTCATCGTGCACGGATACGCGCACGCCACGGACTGGCTGGCGTTCTTCGGCGCGCGCCGGAGCGGCACGCCGATCCTGCTGCGCGGGGAATCGACCCTGCTCGGACGGCGGAGCGGCTGGGCCGCCGGGGCGAAGCGGTGGGCGCTCCGCGGCCTCCTGCGGCGCGTCGAGGCCGCGCTGGCGATCGGGCGTCTCAACCGCGAGTTCTACCGGGCGCAGGGCGTACCCGACGCCCGGATTTTCTCCGTCCCGTACGCCGTCGACAACGAGACCTTCGGCGTCGAGGCCGACCGGTGGCGGCCCCTGCGGCGCGAGCTGCGGGGGGAGCTCGGCCTCCCGCCGGATCTGCCGGTGGTGCTGTACGTCGGCAAGCTCATCGGGCGCAAGCGGCCGCTAGACCTGCTAGACGCGTACGCTCGGGTGGTGGGGGAGCACCCGGCGGCTCTCGTGTTTCTCGGGGAAGGGGCCGAACGTCCGCGCCTCGAGGCGGAGATCGCGCGGCGCAAGCTTTCCGGTGTGTCCATTACGGGATTCGTGAACCAGGGCGAGATCGGCCGGTACTATGCCGCCGCCGACGTCTTGGTGCTTCCCAGCAGTCACGAGCCGTGGGGACTCGTGTTGAACGAGGCGATGTGCTTCGGCCTGCCGGTCATTGCGAGCGACGCCGTCGGGGCCGCCCCCGACCTCGTGCGCGTTGGGGAGAACGGGTTTGTCTACTCAGTAGGCGACGTGCCCGCGCTCGCGGACGCGTTGCGGCGCCTCTTGGCCGATCCCGGCGCGCGCGCCCGGATGGGCGCGCGGTCGCGCGACATTGTCCGGACCTTCTCGTACGACGCGGACATCCAAGGGATCCTCGAAGCCCTCCATCGCGTCGCCGCCCGGCGCCGCCCGGGAGTGGCCTCGTGACGGCCGCTCCGATCCGGCGCGCCCTGCTGGGGGTCGTGTGGCTGAGCGCCACGGGCTACTTCGCATTCGTGCTGAACTTCGGCCTCAATCTGCTGCTGGCGCGGCTTCTCTTCCCGAAGGACTTCGGCCAGTTTGCGCTTGCCGGCTCGCTGGCCGAGATCCTCTCCATCGCAACCGGGTTCAGTTTTTCGCAGGCGATCATCCAGATGCAGAATGCACCGGGCGTCGCGGACACGGCGTACGTGCTGAGCGTGCGCCTGTACGCGGCCCTGGTAGTCGGGGGGGCCGTGCTGGCCGCCGTGCTGCGTCCGCATTTCCCGGGCATCTTCATCCCGCTGTTCTTCGCGCTGTTCGTCGTCCGGAATCTCAGCGTGATTTCGTACGTGTACTCGGCCACGCTCGAGCGGACGTTTCAGTACAATCAGATTTCCCGCGTGCGCCTCATCTCGGTGGTGCTCTCCATCGTCGCCGCGCTGGCGCTCGCCCGAGCCGGGGCAGGCGTGTGGAGCCTGCTGGGCCGGGAACTGATTCTATCCGGCGTAACGCTCGTCGGGTTCCGGGTCGTCAGCCGGTGGCGGTATCGGGGCGGCTACAACCTCGAGACCGCGCGGGAACTGTGGCGGTTCGGGTGGCAGATGTTCGTGGCACGGGCGCTGGAAACGATCTGGTATCGCGGGGACACGGCGCTCCTCGGCGTCCTCGCAGGCACGGTCACGCTTGGGTTCTACGACCGCAGCCGGTACCTGGCCGAGTTCGGCCACTACGTCGTCTCGTTTGCCGCGGTGCAGGTCGCGTTCCCGGTCTACGCGAGCCTCGCGGGCAGGCGGGAGGCGCTGACGTACGCCTATCGGTTGTCCCACGGGCTCCTGGTCCGCCTGATGTTCCCGGCGCTCATTTGGCTCGCGCTTTTCCCGCGCGAGATCGTCGGTCTGCTGTACGGCGCCGGGGTCCGCTGGGCGGAGACGGCGGCGATCCTGCCGTGGCTGGCCGCCTTCGGTTTCATCTTCCCGGTCGCCGAGAACATCAAGGTGCTGCTGACCGGGATCGGGCGCCTGCGCGACGCCGTGTGGATGCGCCTGGTTCAGGTGCTTGTGGCCCTGCCGCTGCTCGTGCCCGCGATCAAGGTTGGCGGGCCGTACGCGGCGGGCGCGGTGATGTTCCTGAGCGAGTTGGCGGGCCTGATCGTGGGCTACCGTGCCCTCCGCCGCGAGGTGACGAGCCTGTATCTCGACGGATACTGGCGGCCCGCGCTCGCCGCCGTGATCGCCGGCGGGTCCGTCGCCGCCCTCCGGGCCGCTCACCTCGTACCTTGGGTAGGACGGATCGGGTACGCGGCGAACCTCGCCGCGGCCGCCGCCGTCTACCTCGTCTGCCTGGCCCTCATCGATCGGCAACAGCTGCAGGAACACTTGTGGAGCCTACTGGCGGGTTTTCGCGGCGAGACGCCCGCGGCGTGGAACGGCATGCCGAACGGCGCCGCGGGCCCGGCGGAGGGCGACGGTCGGGACGATCGCGTCCTGCCGTTGGTGGACGATTCGCGGTGAGGGTCACCGTGTCTGTCGGCGGGACGTTTCACGCGTTCCGCCTCGCCGAACAACTGCAGGCGCGCGGGATGCTCCACCGTCTCGTCACGACGCACCGGCCGCTGCGCGGCGAACGGATTCCGGCCGACCGTATCGACGCGAACCCGTGGCCCGAGATCGCGATGCGCGGCCCTCGGGTGCTCGGTCTACGCTGGGGGGGCGGGGACTATCTCAAGTCCGTGATCTTTGACCGCTGGGCGGCGCGGCGCGTCGCAGGATGCGATGTCTGGGTCGGGTTCGCCGGCTTCTCACTCTTTGCGCAGCGCGCCGCGCGCCGGAGCGCCCGGACGGTGCTTGAACGCGGATCGACCCACATTCTGACGCAACAGGCGCTCGTCGCCGAGGAGTACCGGCGGTGGCGCTGTCCGGTTCCTCCGGTGGATCCTCGAATGGTGACCCGCCAGCTGCGCGAGTACGACGAGGCCGAGCATATCTCGGTGCCGAGCCGGTTCGTGGTACGGAGTTTTCTCGATCGCGGGTTCCCCGGGGACCGGTTGCTGCACATTCCGTACGGCGTCGACACGCGGCTGTTCTCCCCGGGCGCGCCGCCGCGGCGTCCGTTTCGCGTCGTCGCCGTAGGGCTCAGCCTCCGCAAGGGTACGCCGTACCTGCTGGAGGCGGCAGAACGCCTCGGGGTGATTGAGGACCGCCAGGCGCTCGAGATCGAATTCTGTCTGGCCGGCGCCGTGGCTCCCGACCTCGCGCCGATTCTCCGCGGGAGCCGGGCGCGGGTCCGCGTGATGGGGGCGTTGTCGCATGCGGATCTCGCCGCGCTCTATCGAACCGCGTCCGCGTTTGTGCTTCCCTCGTTGGAGGAAGGGATGGCGCTGTCCGTCCTCGAGGCGCTGGCGAGCGGGGTGCCGGTAGTCGTGACGCCGAACACCGGGGCCGACGATATCATTACCCACGGCCGCGAGGGGTTGATCGTTCCGGTAGCGGACGCCGCCGCGCTCGAGCGCGCCCTGCGGGAGCTGTTCGAGGACGAGCAGAAGCGATCCGCGATGGCGGCGGCCGCCGCGGAGACGGCGCGCGCGTGGACCTGGGACGCCTACGGGGATCGCGCCGTCGCGGCGTACTCACGCCTCGCGACGCCGGCCGCGTCGAGCCCAACATGAAGGTGCTGCTTGTCACGCCGCACTACCCGCCGGAGATCCGAAGCGTTTCCGTCCTCATGTCGCAACTGGCCGAAGACCTTGCCGCGCGGGGGCACGCGGTGACGGTGCTGGCCCCGTACCCGCCGTCGCACGTCGACGAGGCGCCGGCGCGGCCGTCCCGCGTGCCTCCCGACAGCGTGCGCGTAATCCGCGTCGCGGCGCTGCCGTTCGTCAAGGTGCCGCGCGCGGTGCGGGCGGTCACGCACGTCACCCTGGCGGCGTCGATGGTCTGGTCGGGGCTGCGCGCCGGCCGCCACGACGCGGTCCTTGTGTACTCGCCGCCGCTGCCGCTCGCCCTCGCGGCGGAAGTCCTCGCGCGGCGCCGGCGCGTGCCGCTCGTGGTCAACGTGCAGGACATCTACCCGCAGGCTCTGATCGATCTCGGTCTGGCGCGCAATCCGGTCGTCCTCGCCGTGCTGCGGTGGCTGGAAAGCCGGGCGTATCGCCGCGCCGCCGCGCTGACGGTGCACTCCGACGGAAACCGGCGCCTGCTCGTCGCACGCGGCGTTGATCCCGGCAAGATTCTCGTCATTCCGAATTGGGTCGACCTGGACGACGCGGCCCCTCCGGATCCCAACCCCTACCGTGTCGAGCTGGACCTCGGGGAGCGGACCGTGGTCCTCTTTGCGGGGGTGATGGGGTACGCTCAAGACATGTCCGTTATCGTGGAGGCGGCCCGGGTTTTGCGCGATGATCCCACGATCGTCTTCCTTCTCGCGGGGGACGGGGTGCGCCGCGCGGAGGCCGAGGCGCTCGTTCGCGAGCGCGGCCTGACCAACGTCCGCTTTCTGCCGTTCCAGCCGATCGAACGGTATCCGACGCTCGTCGCCGCCGCCGATTGCTGTCTCGTGACCCTCGAGGCGTCGGTCGCGACGCCGGTGGTTCCGTCCAAAATCGCCGGTATTCTCGGCCAGTCCCGGCCCCTTGTGGCCGCGCTGCCGCCGGGCGATGCTCGCGAGATCGTCGACGCGTCCGGTGGCGGAGTGTGCGTCGATCCCGGGGACGCCGCGGCGCTGGCCGGGGCGATCCATGAACTCGCGGCGGACCCCGCGCGCCGGCGCGCGATGGGCGGCGCCGGCCGCCGGTACGTCGAGGCGCATTTCTCGCGGCGCGCGTCGACCGCCGCGTACGCGGCGCTCGTGGAACGTCTCGTTGCGCCCGCGAGGGCAGGAATGGGTGCGGGCGCGGCCAACTCCCCTAAGCGACCATGAGGCTGTTGTTCTCGTGACGCTGATCAACCTCGCGGGAACGGACGCGGAATCGCGTGCCGCCGAAACACCCACCGTCCCCGCCGCTCCACCGACCCTCAAGCCGGGCTACGCGTTGAAGTGGCCGCTCGAGGCCGCGCTGGCGGTAGCCGGCCTGTTCGTGCTCTCCCCAATCTGTCTCGTCATTGCGGCGGCCATCTGGCTCGACGATCGCCGCCCGATCTTCATCCGCCAAATCCGGGTGGGCCGGGGCGGGGTGCCTTTCGGCGTCATCAAGTTCCGCACGATGCATCCCGTCGTGCATCGCGACGTACACCGGCAGGCGACGGTGGTCGACAACCGGATCACCAGGGTCGGCCGCGTGCTGCGGGCGACCGCGCTCGACGAAATCCCGCAGCTGCTGAACGTCGTACGCGGGGAGATGAGCTTCGTGGGGCCGCGGGCGCTGCTGCCCCAGGAGATCGAGGTCGATCCCCGGTCGCGATATCATCGGATCGAGGAGGTCCCCAACTACCACGTGCGGATCGTGGTCACGCCCGGGCTGACCGGACTGGCCCAGGTCTACGCGCCGCGGGACATCAGCCGTCAGCGGAAGTTCAAGTACGACGCACTGTACGTGCGCCGGATGAGCCTGTGGCTGGATCTGCGTCTGATCGCGCTCTCGATTTTCATCAGCCTGGCGGGGCGCTGGCCGCGGCGCGGCCGCCACGCGTGGCAGCGGCGGAACGGGTGACCGGGTCGCAGCCCGCGCCGGCGCCCACCCCGGAGACGTCCGCACGGACCGGCCCCGTCCCGCTCGCGGTCATTATTCTGGCTCGGAACGAAGAGGACAATCTGCCGCACGCCCTCGCCGGCGTCGTGGGCTGGGCGGCGGAAGTCTGGGTCGTCGATTCGCTAAGCACCGACCGGACGGCCGCGCTTGCCCGCGACGCGGGCGCGCGCGTCGTCCCGCGCGAGTTTCCTGGGTACGCCGCGCAGCGCAACTGGGCCCTTCGGTCGCTGCCGCTGGGACCGGAGTGGGTGTTGTTCTTGGACGCCGACGAAGCCGTAACGCCGGAGTTGCGGGCGGAGCTCACCGCGGTGCTTGCGGCGCCGCCGGCCGGCATCGCCGGGTTTCAGGTGAAGCGGCGGTTCGTGTTTTTGGGCCGCTGGCTCCGTCACGGCGGTTACTACCCCGTGTGGCTTCTCCGCGTCGTTCGCCACCGCGTGGCGCGGTGCGAGGACCGCGGCGTCGACGAGCACCTCCTCGTCGACGGACCGACGGCCCGTCTGCACGGCGACCTGCTGCACGAGGATCGGCGGCCGCTAGAGCGCTGGATCGAGCGGCACACACGCTACGCGCGGCTGAACGCCGAGGAGTTGCTGCGTCACGATGCCGCCGGGCTGCCGGCGCGCTGGGGCAGCGCCGTGCCCGCGGAGCGGTCGCGGTGGTGGTACACGCGCGTCTACCGCCGGACGCCGGCGGGCCTGCGCGCCCTCCTGTATTTCCTCTACCGCTATCTGCTTCGCGGCGGTTTTCTTGACGGTCGGGAAGGGTTTATCTACCATTCCCTGCAGGCGCTTTGGTACCGGCTCCTGATCGACGCGATGCTGCTCGATGCCCGGGTGAGGGGCGGGATGAGATGAAGCAGGTGGTATTGAGCCCCCGCACCGGGGCGCTGCGTGTGGCGGACGTTCCGGTGCCGCAGGTACGCCGAGACACGGTACTCGTTCGCAACGCCGCGTCCGTCGTCAGCGCGGGCACCGAGCGGCTCGTGATCGAACTCGCGGGCAAGAGTCTGCTCGGCAAGGCGCGGGCCCGGCCGGACCTGGTGCGCGAGGCGCTCAATAAGGTGCGTCGGGACGGCCTGCGTACGACGATCCGCGAGGGATTTTTGCGTCTGGACCGGCCGTTTCCGTTGGGCTACAGCTGCGCGGGTCTGGTAGCGGACACCGGCGCCGGCGTGACCGGCGCGCGGCCCGGAGATCGCGTCGCCTGCACCGGCGCCGATTGGGCGCTTCACGCCGAAATGGTGGTCGTGCCCGAGCAGCAGTGCGTCCCCCTTCCCGCGGGCGTGTCGTGGGAGGCCGGGGCGTTTGCGATGCTGGGTGGCATCGCGCTGCACGGCATCCGGCGGTCCGGCGCCGGTGCCGGAAACGTCGTGGCCGTGATCGGCTTGGGACTCCTCGGCCAGCTGACCGTCCAGCTTCTGAAAGGCCTGGGCTGCCGGGTGCTGGGGCAGGACATCGCCCCTGCGCGCGCGGCCCTCGCTCGAGATCTCGGCGCCGATGCCGCGGCCACGAGCGCGGACGAGGCGCAGGCCGACGCGGGACGGCTTTCCGGTGGCGCCGGCGCGGACGCGGTGATCATCACCGCCGCGACGACCAGCAACGGACCTGTCGAGTTGGCGGCGGAGCTGGCACGGTCGGGCGGCACCGTCGTGATGGTCGGCGTGACGGGCATGGACATCCCGCGGCGTCCATACTGGCAGAAGGAACTGTCGTTGCTCCTCTCGCGATCGGCGCTGCCCCAGGACAACGCCGACTTCGTGGCGGCGCTTGGGCGCGGCAGTGTCCGGGTCGAGCCGTTGATCACTCATCGGTTTCCGATCGAGCGGGCCGGGGAGGCGTACGCGCTGATCCGCGGGCGTGTCCGAGAGCCGCACCTCGGCGTGGTATTGGTCTATCCGGAGCGCGACGCGGGCGGCCGGACGCAGACGCTGCGTCCGGCCGCCCGCCCGGGGACGGCCGCGACCCCGTCTCCCGCGGCCGAACCGGTCGCGGTTGGAGTGATCGGCGGCGGCCTATTCGCCCAGACGGTGCTCCTCCCGGCGCTGCGCGGCCTACCCGGCGTGCGCCTGCACACGATCGCCACGCGGAGCGGGTTGTCGGCCCGTCACGCCGGGGACCGCCTCGGGTTCGAGCGCTGCACCACCGACGTCCGCGAGATCATGAACGCCCCCGAGATCAAGGCGGTCGTCGTCGCCACCCGCCACGATCTGCACGCGCCGCTCGCGATCGACGCCCTTCGCAGCGGAAAGCACGTCTTCGTCGAGAAGCCGTTGGCGCTGACGGCGGAGCAGACCCGCGGGGTGCTCGAAGCCCACGCCGCGTCATCGCGCGTCTTGATGGTCGGATTCAACCGTCGCTACTCCGGCTTGGCCGGGTTGCTCAAGGAGTTTCTGGCCGGCCAACGTCCTCTCGCGCTCACGTATCGCGTGAACGCCGGGGCGATCCCCCCGGATCATTGGGTGTATGATCCCAAGGAAGGCGGGGGACGGTGGCTCGCCGAGGGGGGGCACTTCATCGACTTGCTGCAGTATTTGACCGAGGCCGATCCGATCGAGGTGTTTGCGCGTGCCGGCGGGGCGACGCTTGTCGTCACCGCCGCGTTTGGCGACGGGTCCACGGCCTCGGTCGTCTACGCGGACGGCGCCGACCGGGCGGAATCGCGCGAGCGGCTCGAGGCCTTCGGCGCCGGGTTCGCCGCGACCCTCGACGACTTCCGGCATCTGACGCTCGTCCGCGGCGGACGGGCACGCCGGATTCACCGCTCGGAGACGGCGAAGGGATTCGACGAGGAACTGCGCGCGTGGATCGCGGCCGTTCGCGGAGAGACCGCGGCGCCGGTGGCCGCGTCCGCGTACGCGGCCAACACGCTGGCCTGCCTGGCCGTCCTCGAGTCGGTCCGCACGGGCAAACCCGTCGCGGTGGACGCCGCGGCCGTTCTTCCGGCCCAGAGAAGCGCATAAGGGAGCGTGGCGATGACGTTGGACCAAGCCTATGCCGACAGCACCGTTGTGGTGACGGGCGGCGCCGGCTGCATCGGCGCCAGCCTCGTCCGCGCGCTGGCGGCGCACGGCGCCGCGCAGATCGTCGTGCTCGACGACCTGTCATCCGCCAGCCGCTGGAACGTTCCCGACGATCCGGCGGTGCGCTTCCAGCAGGGGAGCGTGCTCGACGACGAAGCGCTGCACACCGCGTTCGCGCAGAAGCCGGACTACGTGTTTCATCTGGCGGCGCTGTTCGCGAATCAGAACTCGATTGATCATCCCGAGCAGGATTTGATGGTCAACGGCCTCGGCACGCTCAAAGTCCTGCAGTTCGCGCGGCTCGCCGCGGTCCGGCGGTTCGTCTACGCGTCGTCCGGCTGTTCGGTGTACGGCAGCGCGGCCCCGCTGCCGCTGCGAGAAGATTTCGTGTCTATCGATCTCGACACGCCGTATCAGATCACCAAACTGCTCGGCGAGCTCTACTGCAACTTTTTCTTTCACTACTACAAGGTGCCCGTCGTGCGCGCGCGCTTCTTTAATGTATATGGACCCGGAGAAATCCCGGGCCGGTACCGGAACGTGATCCCCAACTTCATCTATTGGGCCCTGCGGAGAGAACCGCTGCCGATCATGGGGACCGGCGAGGAGACGCGCGACTTCACCTACGTCGGGGACATCGTCGAAGGGCTGCTTGCCGCCGGTGTGGCGAACGAGGCCGTCGGCGAGGCGATGAACCTGGCGTCGGGGAAGGAAACGACGGTCGCGTATCTGGCGGGGCTGATCAACGAAATGACCGGCAACCCGGCCGGCGTTCGGTACGTCCCGCGCCGCCCCTGGGACAACATCGTGCGGCGGTGCGCGGCGGTGGAAAAGGCCGGCCGCCTGCTGGGTTACCGGCCGTCGACCGACTTTGACACGGGCGCGCGGCGGACGTTTGAATGGTTCATGCAGCACCGGGACCAGATCGCTCGGGACGCACGGTTCTGACGCCGGAGGTCGTATGTACGCCATCGTGCTCGCGGGGGGAAAGGGAGAACGGCTCAGGCCGTTCACCGAGGACCGGCCGAAGGCTATGGTGGAGATCATGGGGGTGCCCATCCTGGGCTACCAGATTCACTGGCTTCAGACCCAGGGCATCACGGATCTCGTCATCGCGTCCGGCTACCGGCACGAGGTGATCGAAAGCTACTTCGGTGACGGCCAGCGCCTCGGCGTCCGCATCACACACGCCATCGAGGACGAGCCCTTGGGACGCGGCGGCGGCCTGCGCGCCGCGCTCGGGCACGTACCCCCCGGGGAGGACGTCGTCATCGCGACCAACGGCGACGTGATCACGAACTTCGCCCTCGCCCCGCTGCTGGCGGCCCACCGCGCCGGACACGCGGTCGCGACCGTCGTGCTCACGCCCTTTGTGAGCCCCTACGGCATCGTCGAGCTGGACGATCACGATCGCGTGACGCGGTTCCGCGAAAAGCCGGAGCTGCCGTACTGGATCAACGCGGGCGTGTACGCGCTCTCCCCGTCGGTCCGCGGCCTGCTGCCGGCGCAGGGAGACCACGAGACGACCACGTTTCCGGAGCTCGCCCGCGACGGCCGGCTCGGCGCCTACCGGTCGCGGGCGTACTGGCGGGGCGTCGACACGATCAAGGATGTGAACGAAGTGGCCGCCGAGTTCCAGCGTCGGTTGTTCGGCGTGCTGCGCGAGGAACAGACGTGAAGGCCATCATCCCGGTGGCCGGACGCGGCACGCGCCTGCGGCCGCACACGCACACCCAGCCGAAAGTGTTGATGAACGTGGCCGGCAAGCCGATCCTCGCCCATATTCTCGACGAACTGGGCGGCCTCGGCATCGAGGAGATTACGTTCGTCGTCGGGCACCTGGCCGAGCAGGTGGAAGACTACGTGCGCGAACGCTACCGGTTCGACGCGCACTTCGTGCACCAGGAGGAGGCGCTCGGCAACGGTCATGCGATCTACTTGGCGCGCGAACATCTCACGGGGCCGACCCTGATCGTGTTCGGGGACACGATCGTGGAGGCCGATCTCCGCAGCGCGATGCGCCTGCCCCACTCGGCGATCGGCGTCCACCGCGTCGAGAACCCGGGCGCCTTCGGCGTCGTCGAGGTCGACGGCGACGGCTTCGTCCGGCGTTTGTGGGAGAAGCCGGAGCAGCCGCCGGTCGGGCTGTCGCACATCCCCGACCTCGCCGTGGTCGGGGTGTACGTGATCCAGGAGGCGCCGCCGTTTCGCGCGGCCCTCGAAGAGATGGTGGCCCTGCGGCGCACCGCGCGGGGCGAGTACTGGCTCGCCGACGCGCTGCAGATCTTCGTCGACCGCGGGGCGCGTCTCAGGACGTTCCCCGTCCCCCACTGGTACGACTGCGGTACGCCGGAGGCGCTGCTCCGCGCCAACCACGCGCTGCTCGCTTCCGCGCCCAACCCCCGCCGCATCGACGGAACCTTCGTCATCCCGCCGTCCTCGATCGCCGATTCCGCGATCGTCGAGGGGTCGGTGATCGGCCCGTACGTGACGATCGCCGAGGGAGCGCAGGTCGTGAACTCGGTGCTGCGGGAGAGCATCGTCAACGCGCACGCCCGCGTCGAACGGGTCGTCCTCGAGGAATCGATCATCGGCGAGCGGGCCAGCGTGAAAGGCCGGCAGGTCCGCATCAACATCGGCGATAGTTCCGAAATCGAGCTGGCCTAGCCGCGCGGCCGAACGAGCCGGGCCGCCTCCGCGCACGCCCAGCCGAGACACAGCCCGCCCAACACGTCGGACGTCCAGTGGTCGCCGATGTACACGAGGGCGGCCATCATGACCACGATCAGCGCCGCGCCGGCAGCCGGCGTGCGCCCGAGCGCGGCGATCGCGAAGAACGTGGTGCGCGTCGTGTGGCCCGACGGGAAACTGTAGGGCTGCTGCACGCTCAGTCCGACCCGCTGGACGGCGCGTTGGAACTCCGGGGGCGGGCCCGGATGGGGGATCGTGAACTTGAGCGCCAGGGCGAGCAGACTGACGGCGGTCAGACCGCAGGCGAGCCACACCGCGGTCCACGCCCGGGCCGGGGCGCGCCGCCACAGCAGCACCGCCGCGAGCGCGACCGCGGGGATGAGCACCTCGGCGTCCCCAAGAAATACGAAGATCGCGGCGGGGAGATCCGGTCCCGGCGCCGCGCGCTGCAGCCACCTCGTTACGTCCAGATCCCACGCGTGCGACGGGAGGGCGAACGTGCCGGTCCCGACCGCGAGAAACAGCGCCAGCGCGGCCGTGAATCGCGGGATGCTCATACTCGTCGGTTCACGGTCCCAGCGTCCTCGTTCCTCCCGCCGGCGTCCCGCGGGGTCCGGCCACAGAGGAGCGGAGCCGCGCGGCAGCGTAATCGTCGCGCCGACATGAAGATTCTGGTGACCGGCGGCGCCGGGTTCATGGGCAGCAATCTCGTCCGGCATCTCGCCGGTCTCGGCTGCGACTGCGTGGTCTTCGACAATCTCTCCCGCGCCGGCGTCCGCGCAAACGCGGAGTGGCTGCGCTCCGAGGCGGGCCGCCGGGTCGAGTTCGTCCATGGCGATGTCCGCGACGCCGCGGCCGTCGCGGCCGCCGCCGGCGGGATCGACGCGATCTACCACCTCGCCGCGCAGACCGCGGTCACCACTTCGGTGACCGCCCCGCGCGAGGACTTCGACGTCAACGCGCTCGGCACGCTCAACGTCTTGGAAGCCGCCCGCCGGTCGCCGCGCGGGCCGAGGGTTGTCTTCGCCTCGACGAACAAAGTGTACGGCGGATTGGACGACCTCGAGATCGTCGAGCGCGGCAGGCGCTACGTCTTCGCCCGCGGCGACGGGGTTTCAGAGGCGCACCCGATCGAGTTTCACACACCGTACGGCTGCAGCAAAGGCGCCGCGGACCAGTATGTGCAGGACTACGGCCGGATGTACGGCTTCCGCACCGCGGTGCTGCGCCTGTCCTGCGTGTACGGGCCGCGCCAGTTCGGGACCGAGGATCAGGGCTGGGTCGCCCATTTTGTCATCGCGGCGGTGCTCGGCCGTCCGCTGTCCATCTACGGCGACGGCAAACAGGTGCGGGACGTTCTGTTTATCGACGACTTGGTGCGGCTGTACGCGCGCTTTCTGGAGGTCGACGACCCGGCCGCGTGGGGACGCGCCTACAACACGGGCGGCGGCTCGGCCTTTACCCTGTCGCTACTCGAGCTGCTCGAGATTCTCGAGCGGGAAACCGGGCACGGTCCGGCCGTGACGTTCGAGGAGTGGCGTCCGTCCGATCAGCGGGTCTACGTCTCCGATACGGCGCTGGTTCGTCGCGCGCTCGGATGGAAGCCGGAGGTCGCACCGGCCGACGGCGTTCGGCGCCTCCTCGGCTGGGTGCAGAGCCACCGCGACCTGTTCGCCGCCAGTCCCCGCGCCTGAAGCCCGCCGCGTGAACGTCCTGGTCCTCGCGACCAAGTATTTTGGGCTGGGCGGGGCGGAAGCGTACACGCGGATGTTCGCCGAAGCCGCGGCCGCGAACGGCAATCACGTCGACGAGCTCTCCCTCCTGGACGGCGAGGCGGTCGACCGCACGCACCCGGGGCGTTACCTCGGCGACCAGGGCCGGCGGTCGACGCCGCTGTCGCAGGCGCGGTTCGTGGCTCAAGCCGTACGCCACGCGCGCAGCCGCGACCTCGTGGTATGCAGCCACGTGGCGCTGGGACCGATCGGCCACACGCTGCTGCGGCTCTATCGCGTGCCCTACGTCGTCATCGGATACGGGATCGACGTGTGGGGGCCGCTCGGACCGCGCAGACAAACGGCGCTTCGGCGCGCCGCGCGCGTCGTCGCGCTGAGCCGTTTCACGGCGCGTCAGATCGAGTCGGTCCACGGAGTAGCCGCTTCCCGGCTTGCCGTCGTCCATCCCGCCGTCGATCCGGTGCTGCTGCGCGCAGCGTCCGCCGCGGTCCCTCGACGGCCGCACGACGGCGACGTGACGCTGTTGTCGGTCGCTCGCCTGTCCGCCCAGGAGCGATACAAAGGCGTCGACACGGTGATAGCGGCGCTGCCCTCGATTCTTGCCGAGCCGGGCGGCGTTCGCTACGTCGTCGCCGGCGACGGGGACGACCTTCCGCGGCTCCGTGCGCTGGCCGAGGAACGCGGGGTGGCGGAGGCCGTCGACTTTGTCGGCGCCGTCCAGCGCGCCGGACTTCCCGCGCTGTACGGCGCGGGCGACATCTTCGTCATGCCGTCGGTCGCCGAGCGGCGAGACGGCGGCTGGACCGGCGAAGGTTTTGGCATCGTCTACATCGAGGCGTCCGCGTTCGAGCTGCCCGTAGTCACGGGAAACGGCGGCGGCGCGCCGGAGGCGGTTCAGGACGGCGTGACAGGTTACGTCGTCGACGGCCGCGACGCGGGCGCCGTCGCCGCGACGCTGGTGCGTCTCATCAAGGACCCCGTGCTTCGCGCGCGCATGGGCGCGGCCGGACGGGCCTGGGTGGACGAGGGGTTCACCTTCGACCGGTTTGTGACCGATGTGGACGGTGTGCTCGACGCCGCGGTACGCGACGCGCGCTAGACGGTCCGGAGCGACCCCGGTGCCGACCGGCGGCACGGACGGACAGGACCGGAGCGGGTTCCGGCGAAGGACAGCAATAGATTGGTGAACGGAGAGCGGACGGCGCCCTTCGCGCAACGCCTCGCGCTTCTGGCGCTCGCCGGCTTGGTGCTGTACCTGTTTCTCATCGATCTCTCCTGGACCTATCCTCCCGATCCGGACAGCGCATCGATCATGCTGGCCGCGCAGGACGTCACCCGCGGCAACGTGACGCTGCGGGGCTGGACGCTGCCGGCCGACCCCTACGTCTCGTTCGACTTGCGACCGTTTGACCTGCCGCTCTACGCGGCCGGCGTCGCGCTCGCAGGCGTCGGGCCCGCGCCGCTGCACACGGTCCCGACGGTCCTCTACGTCGGGCTGATCCTGATCGTCGGCGTGGCGGTCGCGGCGTCGCCTGCGCCGGCCACGCCGGCGCGGCGGCTGCTTGGGGTGATCGCCGCCGTGATCCCGCTCGCCCTGCCCTCGCACATCCTCGGCTACCTCGGTCTCATCGGGAGCAACCACATCAGCGCGATCGCCGCGTCGCTCGCCGCCCTGCTGGCGCTCGAAGCGGCCGCCCGTTCGGATACGCCGGTCACGCGGCACACCCTCGCCTTGGTCGCGCTCGCCTTTGTGCTCCTCACCCTGGCCGTCGTCGGAGACACCACTGCGCTTGCCATCGCAGTGCTCCCCGTCCTTCTCGTCGCGGCAGGGGTCCTCCGCACCGCTCCGGACGAGCGGGCGCAGATGCGCCGCCGCTGTGCCGCCGCCGCGTTGGTGGCGATCGCCGCCGTGGGCGCCGCCGCGCTTCTTCGCCGGCTCGCGGTACACTCGGGTGGGATCGACATCGCGCCGGTCGTCCTTCAGGTGCGGCCGCCGCATTTCGCCTTTGCGCTGCGCTCGCTCGTGCGCGGCCTCATCAGCCTGAGCAACGGCAACCCCGCGGTACCGGCCGCGTGGACCGTGCCGCCCAACTCCTCGACCGATATACGGGTCGTCGTGTTCGGCATCTCCTTGTACTTCCTGTGGCGTGTTCCGGTGAACTGGCTGCGGAGGCGGCGCGTGGACTGGCTGTCGCTCGTGCTGTCGGTCGGAAGCGTCATCGTGCTGGCCGGCTATGTCCTTTGGGGCATCGGCCCCCTGCGGTATCTCATCCCGGTGGCCGTCTTCGCCTCGGTCGTGATGGGCCGCGAGATCGCCACCTGGGCGTGGCCGCGGGCCGCGCGCTCCTGGGTCGTCCCGGGGTTGTGCGCCGCTGTCGTCTGCTATGCCGTGGCGCCGGTGGGCCGGCTCGACCTGGGGCCGGCGCCGTCCCCCGCCGCCTTCGTGGGGTCCTGGCTCGAGAAGCATGACCTGAACGAGGGGTACGGCGACTGGCTCGATGCTCCGGTCATCACGGCGACGACAAAAGGCAGCGTGGCAGTGCGGCCGGTGAAGGCCGATGGGCGCCGTCTCGTGCCGATGCAGTTCATCGGCCGCCCCGACTGGTATGCGGCGCCGGCTCGGGCGCACTTCGTCGTCTTCAACCGGTTCAACGTGAATCCGGGCTCGGACGACAGCAACGTGTCCGCCGCCGTGGCGGCGGCGACGTTCGGTCCGCCCGACGGTCAGGCTATCGTGGGTCCATACCTCGTGCTCATCTGGAAGGCCGGAATCGGGTTCTGATCCGCGGTCCGGCTGATCTTGCCGTATCAACGACGCGCTGAGGCAGGGAGTAGGGAGGGTGGGATGTCAGAATCCGTTCGCCCGTGGGCGAAGGTCGGGCCGCCGACGGTGTTGGTCGAGAAGTTCGGCAAGTCGATTCTGACTCAGATATTTCGGAATCCCCGAACCGGGATCGACGCGGAGTACCTGCTCTTCGGCCACGCCGATTGGGCGACCGTCCTGCCCGTGACCGAGGACGGCCTTGTCATTGCCGTGCGCCAGTACAAACAGGGATGCGATCGGATCGTCACGGAGCTGCCCGGCGGAATGGCAGAACCCGGCGACGCGGACCCGGTCGCCGCCGTGACTCGCGAATTGATGGAAGAGACGGGGTACCGGCCTGAGCGGGTGACACCGGTCGGACCGCCGCTGTTCATGAACGCGCGCAATTCGTGGACCAAGTACCACCAGTTTCTGGCGACGGGCTGCCGCCGCGTTGCCGAACCCTCGTTTGACGAGCACGAGGATCTGGTGAGCCGGACGTTTTCCGTCGACGACTGGATCCGTCTGTGCCTGGAGGAGTTGGTGTCGCCGTCCGCCGTGGCCACGACGTTTCGGGCGCTGCCGCACCTGGGCTATCGATTCGTCCGGGAAGCGCCGGGGTGACGGCGCTTCGGCGGGCCCGGAGGAAGAACCTCGGCGAGCGCGGAAAGTATCTCGTCCCGTAATGGAGTCACGGGTGCTCGTCACCGGCGGCGCGGGGTACCTCGGATCTGTGCTGTGCGAGCATCTTCTCGACGCCGGGTGCCGGATCACGGTGCTGGACAATCTTGCGCACCGCCAGCACTCTCTTTTTCACCTCTGCGCGAACCCGGCGTTCACCTTCGAGTACGGCGACGCGCGGGACGAGGGCGTGGTACGGCGCCTGCTCGCCGCCGCCGACGTTGTCATTCCGCTCGCCGCGGTGGTCGGCGCCCCGGCCTGCGACCGCGATCCGTGGCTGGCCAAGGCGCTCAACCTCGATGCCGTCAAAATGCTCAACCGGCTGCGCAGCCCGAACCAGCTGGTCGTCTTCCCGACCACGAACAGCGGCTACGGGATGAAGCCGGGCGCGGCGTACTGCACCGAGGACACGCCGCTCGAGCCGATCTCGCTCTACGGCCGGACCAAGGCCGACGCCGAAGCGGAGCTCCTCGGCTCGCGGAACGCGATCTCGCTGCGGCTCGCGACGGTCTTCGGGATGTCGCCGCGGATGCGCGTCGACCTGCTCGTGAACCACTTCGTCTACGCCGCGGTCAAGGACCGGTATCTCGTCATCTTCGAGAAGCACTTCCGGCGCAATTTCGTCCATATCCGCGACGTCGCCGACTGTATGATCTACTGCGTCCGGCACGCGGACGCCATGGCCGGGCGATGCTATAATGTCGGTCTGGATTCGGCGAACCTGACCAAAGAGCAGCTGGCGTTGAAAGTGAAGGAACAGGTGCCCGACTTCGACATCGAGTTCGCGGCGATCGGGCAGGATCCGGACAAGCGCGACTACATTGTCTCCAATCAGCGCCTGCGCGACGCCGGCTTCGAGGCGCGGCGCTCGCTGGAGGAGGGGATCGGCGAGTTGCTCAAAGGCTACCGGATGCTGGCCTGGGGTCCGTTCGAGAATGTCTAAGCGCGCCGCCGCGACGGCCGTGGACCGCGCCGCGCGGGTACGGGCGCATTTGACGTCCGGCGCGGACGTCCGGCGCGCCGTCGCCGAGCACCTGATCCCGTCGATCCTCGCCGCGGCCGATCTCATCGCGGCGGCCTTCCGTGCCGGGGGCAAACTGCTGCTTTGCGGCAACGGCGGCAGCGCGGCGGACTGCCAGCACCTCGCGGCCGAGTTTGTGAACCGGCTGACGCGCGAGTTCGAGCGCCCCGGCCTGCCGGCCATCGCGCTGACGACCGATGCCTCCGTGCTCACCGCGGTGGCAAACGACACGGGGGCCGGCGAGATCTTCGCGCGGCAGGTGCAGTCGCTCGGCAGGCCCGGCGACGTCCTCGTCGCGATCAGCGCAAGCGGAACGTCGCCCAACGTGCTCCGGGCGGTCGAGGCCGCCCACGCGGCCGGCCTCCGGACGATCGCGCTGACGGGCCGCGCCGGCCGCGTGGCCCGGGTCGCCACGGTGGGCCTCGAGGTGCCGAGCGACCAGGTGCAGCATATTCAAGAGGCGCACCTTGCGATCGAGCACATTTTGTGCGACCTGGTCGAGCGCGCTCTCTTCGACGAGCCGGGAGCCCGCACGCCGTGATCGTCACCCGGACGCCGTACCGAATTTCGTTTTTCGGCGGCGGCACCGACTACCCCGTGTGGTACCGCGAACACGGCGGCGCGGTCCTGGCGGCTACGATCGACAAGTACTGCTATCTCTCGTGCCGCTACCTGCCGCCGTTCTTCGAGCACCGTCTGCGGGTCGTATGGTCCAAGATCGAGATGTGCCAGACGGTCGACGAAATTCAGCACCCCGCCGTGCGCGAGGTGCTGCGGCACCTCGGGATCGACCGCGGGGTCGAGATCCACCACGACGGCGACCTGCCGGCCCGCAGCGGCATGGGCTCCAGTTCCTCCTTCACCGTCGGCCTGCTGCACGCGTTGTACGCGCTGAAGGGACAGATGCCGAGCAAGGGGCGGCTCGCCTCGGAAAGTGTCTTCATCGAACAGGAAGTGCTCAAGGAGTCCGTAGGGTCGCAGGACCAGGTGCTTGCCGCGCACGGCGGGCTCAACCACGTGGTGTTCGGCCGGGACGGTGACATCCTGGTCAACCCGGTCACGCTCAGCCAAGACCTGGCGCAGCAGCTGAGCGGCCACCTGATGCTGTTCTATACCGGGATCACGCGGACGGCCTCGGAGGTCGCGGAGAGCTACATCCAGCGGACCGAAACGAACGAGCATCACATGCAGGCGCTCGGCGGGATGGTCGAGGAGGGGCTCGCGATTCTCAACGACGGTCGGGATCTGGCGCGGTTCGGCCGGCTCCTCGACGAGGCGTGGAAGGCCAAGCGCAGCCTCAGCACGAGCGTGTCGAGCCGGGAGATCGACGACCTGTACGACGCGGCCCGCGCCGCGGGCGCGATCGGCGGCAAGCTGACCGGCGCCGGCGGCGGCGGCTTCATGCTGCTGTTCGTCGAGCCGCACAACCGGCGGCGGGTGCGCGAGCGCCTGAACAGTCTGCTGCACGTGCCGTTCCGGTTCTCGTTCGGGGGCAGTCAGGTCGTCTTCTTCGAGCCGGAGCAGGATTATTCGGCGGAAGAACAGGACCGGGCCGGCCGCGTCCTGCGGCCGTTCCGTGAGTCCACGGCGGTCAAGCGGGCCGGCGGCAGCTGATGGACACCGGGCGCGGCGCCCCGCCGTCCTTGCGCCGCGTCCTCATCACCGGCGTCGCCGGTTCCGGCGGAAGCTATCTGGCCGAATACGTCCTCCGGAACCATCCCGAGGTCGAGGTCCACGGCATCGCGCGCTGGCACAGCGCCGCGCGGCACCGGGATCTGTTCGGCGGCCGGGTCGCGATCCACGAGTGCGACCTGCTGGACTACGGCTCGGTGCTGCGGGCGGTCGAGCGCGCGCGGCCGGACGGCGTCTTTCACCTCGCCGCGCACGCCAACGTGCGGGCGTCGTTCGATATCCCGGGCGTCGTCCTCGAGAACAACATCCTCGCCACCAGCAACCTCTTCGAGACGATCCGGCAGGCGAAGCTCGACCCGCTGATTCAGCTCTGCAGCACGTCGGAAGTCTACGGCCAAGTCAATCCCACGGACGTGCCGATCCGCGAGGACGCGCCGCTTCGACCGGTCAGCCCTTACGCCGTCTCGAAGGCCGCGCAGGATCTGCTCGGGTTCGCGTACTTCACGACCTACGGCATGCGGATCGTCCGCACGCGCATGTTTACGTATCTCAACCCGCGGCGGACCGATCTCTTTGCGACCGCCTTTGCCCGGCAGATCGCCTGGATCGAGGCAGGGCTCGCGTCCGAACTGGCGCACGGCAACCTCGAGTCGGTGCGTACGTTCATCGACGTGCGGGACGCGATGCGCGCCTACTGGGACGCCCTCGTTCACTGCCGGCCCGGCGAAGTCTACAACATCGGCGGCACGACCACGATGACCGTCGGCGAATGCCTCGAGCGCCTCGTCGCGATGGCCCGGGTGCCGATTCCCACTCGCCGCGACCCCGCCCTCGTCCGGCCTAAAGACGTCACGCTGCAGATTCCGTCCGTCGACAAGTTCATCCAGGCGACCGGCTGGGCGCCCCGCATCAGCTTCGAAGACAGCCTGCGGCACCTGCTCGACCACTGGCGGCGCGAGGCGCGGCACGCCCGCGGGACGGACGCGGCCGCCGCGCGGCCTGCGCCGCCGTCGCCGTGAAGGTGACGCTGCTGCTGCCCGTGCTCAACGAGATCCAGGGAGTGCGGGAGATCATGCCGCGGATCAACCGCGAGTGGTGCGACCAGCTGCTGGTCGTCGACGGCGGCTCCACCGACGGCACCCTGGAGTACTTTCAGGAGCGCGGCTACGAGGTCGTGACGCAGCGGCGGCCGGGGTTGCGCTTCGCCTACCTCGACGCGTTGCCGTCCATCCGGGGCGACGTGGTCATCACGTTCAGCCCGGAGGGCAACTCGCTGCCCGAGGTGATCCCCGCGCTGGTCGCCAGGATGCGGGACGGCTACGACATGGTCATCGTCTCACGGTACACGGGCGGCGCGCGCAGCGACGACGACGACTTCATGTCCGGCCTCGCGAACCGGGTGTTCACGAAGACTATCAACTTGTTATTCCGGGCACGTTATACTGACGCTATGGTGATGTTCCGGGGATACCGCCGGACCTTGCTGGAGGAGCTCGACCTCGACAAGGACCGGTCCTACTGGCCGGAGGAGGCGTTGTTTCGCAAGCGGGTCGGCCTCGAGCCGCTGCTGAGCATCCGGGCGGCGAAGCGGCGCCTCCGGACGGCGGACATCCCGGGCAGCGAACCGGTGCGGATCGGCGGCCGGAAGAAGCTGCACGTGCAGTGGGGCTTCGCCTACATCGTGGAGATCGGGCGGGAGCTGTTCTTTTGGCGCTAGGGCCACGGACACGTACGGAGGGCGACGCATGCACAACGATCGCACCAGGGAATTCTACCGGGCACTCTTCCGGATCCGCCGGGTCGAAGAGGAAGTCGCCCGCGTCTATCCCACCGACAAGATCAAGAGCCCGATCCACCTCTCGATCGGCCAGGAGGCGGTGTCTGTCGGCGTCTGCCGCGCGCTGCGGCGCGACGACATCGTCTTCGGCACCCTGCGCGGCCACGCGATGTACCTCGCCAAGGGCGGCGATCTCAAGAAGATGATCGCCGAGCTCTACGGCAAGGCGACCGGCTGCGCCAAAGGCAAGGGCGGTTCGATGCACCTCATCGACCTCGACGCCGGCGTGATGAGCACCGCGGCCATCATGGGCGTGAACGACCCGCAGGCGGTCGGCTACGCTTGGGCGCTCAAGATCCAAGGGAAGGACGGCGTCGTCGCGTCCTTCACGGGCGACGGCGCCTGGGAAGAGGGCTCGGTGCCCGAGGCGATCAGTTTCGCCTCGCTCAAGAAGCTGCCCGTGCTGTTCGTCTGCGAAAACAACTCCTACGCGATCCACAGCCACATCAACGCGCGGCAGCCGGCCCCGAGCTTCTGCGAGCGGGTGCGCGCGTACGGCGTGCCGGCCGAGCGGATCGAGGACATGGACGTGTTCAAGATCTACGAGTGGACGCAGCGCGCGGCGGCCGGCCTGCGCGGCGGCCGGCCCGGCCCGCGCTTCCTGGAGTGCGTGACGTACCGGTGGCGGGAGCATGTCGGCCCGAACGAAGACTACGACAAGGGCTACCGCTCAAAGCGCGACCTCGAGCCGTGGGTCGCGGCCGATCAGGTGACGCGGCTCGCGCAGCTGGTGCCGCCGCGGGAGCGCGAGGCGATCGAACAGGGGGTGCTGGCGGAGATCCGCGAGGCCTTCGAGTTCGCCGAGCGCAGCCCAATGCCCGACCCGGGGGAGCTCTACACGGACCTGCTCAAGGAGGCGCGGCA
>DASSJF010000077.1 GCA_035691305.1 bacterium | reverse complement strand
CGTTTTCGCGCGAGCTGCGGCCGGCGATGATCACCGCGCCGTCGGGCCCCTCGAACCGCCGCGGACCGGCGTGCGTCACCGGCCGCGTCCGCGGCGGCCGCCGCACGAGCCGCCGCGCGACGAGATCGGTGTGTACCTCGTAGAGGTCGTCGCCTGTCGCGGCGGTGTCGATCTGGACCTGCGCCTCGCGCAGGGCGAGCGCGGCGTTCTCCAGCGTGCGGATGCGCGAAGGAACCGCCGAAGCCGACGCGCGCGCCTTTGCGTAGCGCCGAAAGTAGCGCTGCGCGTTCTCTACCGGCGAGAGCGCTCGGTCGAGCGGGATCTCCACCTCCGCTCCCGCGGCGGTGTAGTCCGGCACCTTCACCGACGCGGCGCCGGGGGGGACCTCTCGCCCGTACGTGAGCAGCAGATCTCCGAACGCGCGAAAGCGCTCGGCCGCTTCGCTTTCGGCGAGCGCCGCGCGGTTGGCCTCGAGGGCGTGCTCTGTGTGGCGAAGCGTCGCGGCGACCGCCGCGGCAAGGCTGCGCCGCCGGTCCTCGAGGACGGTGGTGCCGGCCGTGGACTCGTAGTAACGCCGGACGGCGTCGCTCATCGTCGGGACCGGCGCGGCTTCCAGCGAGGCGTAGACGCGAAGCGGCAGCGCCGCGAACGCCGCGGGCTCTCCGTTCCGGAGATAGAGCGTCGGGGCCAACGGTGCCGTGCGGAAGGCCGCGGCGAGAGCGTGAATCGCGTTGGCGAGTGATGCGGCGGACGCGGCGGCCTGCGCCGCGGTCGTGTCCGGATCGACCCCGGCGCGGAGGGCAGCCTCGTGAGCGAGCACCGGGCCGAGGCCCATCACGCCTTGCGCAAGCGCGCGCCACACCGGCCGGTCGCCCGTGAGCATCGGTGCGAGCGCGGCGGCGTCGATCGCGTCCGGGCGGGGCCGGTCGGCCGGGGGGAGGCGGTACCGGCCTCCGGGCGTGACGGACCGGCGGGACATCTCCGCGGTAACGATTTTGAGCGCGCCTACGACGACGTCGGATGCGCCCGTGCCGCGCACGAGCACGAGATTGCTATAGCGGCCCATGATTTCGGCGACGAGCGTGTGGGGACCGTCGAGCGTGTCCAGCTCGAGGAATAGGACGCGCTCGAACGGGGGTTGCTCCACGCCGGTCAGGCGCGCGTCGACGAGCCGGCTCCGCAACAGGAGTCCGAAGGATCCGAGCCGTTCCCCGGGGATACGCGGGGCGCCAAGGTGAATGCGGGCCGCCCGCGGGTGGATCGAGCAGAAGACCTCGTCCGAGCGCCGCCCGTCGCGCAGCGCCATCACAATTGTTTGCGGGTCGGGCTGGCGAACGCCACCCAAGCGCCGCCCGGCCTGCGCCTTCAGGTCCTGCGCGATCGCGGCAAGCGACAGCGCGTCGAGGGCCGGTGATGGAGCCGTGGCCACCGATCATTCCTCCTGGGCGAAAGAGCGCGTCCGAACGCGTGCGGACGAGCAAGAAGGAGATTCGCCGCGCCATGCCGGACTTCCTGACCGTGGCGCGCAGCATGACGGGATTCGGAGCCGGAGAAGTGGTCGCCGGTGCGGGCCGCTACGGGGTCGAGGTCCGCTCGGTCAATCATCGGTTCCTCGAAGTGGTCGTCCGGATGCCCCGCGACCTGTCCCTCCTGGAGGACCGTGTCCGGGCTCTCGTCCAGAGCCGGCTACTCCGGGGGCGGGTCGACGTCGCCCTCGTTCGGGACGACTACGGCCGTCGCCCGCGCACCGTCAAGACGGACGTCGAACTGGCGAAGGCGTACGTGACCGCCCTCGACGTGCTGCGGCGGGCGCTCCCGGTCACGGGGACGGTCGACCTGCCGCTCCTGCTGTCGCTGCCCGACCTTGTCAAGATCGAGGAAGAGAAGGAAGATGTGGAGGCGTCCTGGCCCGCTCTGGCAAGCGGAGTGGGCGCCGCGCTCGACAAGATGGTCGCGATGCGGGAAGCCGAGGGGGCGCGCCTGGCCGCCGATCTCTCCGAGCGCATCGCCAGAATGGAGGGGCGCGCCCAGGCGATCGCGGCGCGGGCACCCAAAGTCGTCGAGGAGTACCACGCGCGCCTTGCGCGACGCGTGCAGGAGCTGGCCGGCGCGGTCGCGGTGGATCCCGGGCGGCTCGCGACGGAAGTGGCGCTCTTCGCGGACCGCTCCGACATCACCGAGGAGTTGACGCGGTTCAGCAGCCACCTCGCGCAGTTCCGAGCCACGCTCGGAAACGCGGGCGCGATCGGCCGGACGCTCGAGTTCATCGTCCAGGAGATCGGCCGCGAGGCGAACACGATCGGCAGCAAGGCGAACGACCTCGAGATCACGCGGCACGTGATCGCGATCAAGGGCGAGCTGGAGAGCCTGCGGGAACAGATCCAGAACGTCGAGTGACTGCCGGAGGACGGCGCGCCATGGACACGCGGCTCATCAATATCGGGTTCGGCAACATCGTGGCGGCCAGCCGCATCATCGCCATCGTCAGCCCGGATTCCGCGCCGATCAAACGGATCATCCAGGAGGCCCGCGACAAGGGCATCCTCATCGACGCGACGTACGGCCGGAGGACGCGCGCCGTCGTGATCACCGACAGCGGCCACGTCGTCCTCTCGGCGGTGCAGCCCGAGACCGTGGCGCACCGGTTCACGAGCAAGGAAGCCGTCGAGGACGAGGACGAGGAGATGGAAGAGGAGGAGCCGGTGGCCGGCGCATGATCGTCACGGTCAGCGGCGAAGTCGGGGCGGGCAAGAGCACCGTGGCCCGTGCGCTGGCGCGGGCGCTGGGGCTGCGCTATATCTCCAGCGGGGAGACCTTCCGCCAGGAGGCACGCCGGCGCGGCGCGAGTCTCGCCGAGCTCGGACGCCTCGCCGAGCGTGATCCGGCGATCGACCGCATGATCGACGAGACGCAGGTCACGGAGGCGCGCGGCGGAGACATCGTCGTCGAAAGCCGGCTGAGCGGCTGGCTGATCGACGGCGACGTACGGGTCTGGCTGCGCGCGCCCCTCGACGTCCGCGCGAAGCGCGTCGCCGCGCGGGACGGGATGGCCGCGGACGCGGCGCGCGCGGACATCGAGGAGCGCGAAAACTGCGAGCGGCGGCGCTACGCCGCGCTGTACAAGATCGATTTCGGCGATCTCACGCGCTACCATCTCATCCTCGACACGTCGCTGTGGGGGCCCGAGGACATCACCCACGCGATCGCCGGACTCGCGCGCGCCTTGCGCGGCGCGCGGTCCGGCCGCCCCGCGTAGATGGCGGATCCGCTGCGGGGCCGGGCCGTCGTCCTCGGCGTGACGGGCAGCATCGCCGCCTACAAGGCCGCGGTGATCGTGCGGCGCCTGCGCGAGCGCGGTGCGGAGGTGTTCGTCGTGATGACGCCCGCCGCGGCGCAGTTCGTCACGCCGCTCACTTTCCGCGCGCTGTCGCAGCAGCCCGTGGTGAGCGGCATGTGGACCGGGGACGTGCCGTGGGACGAGCCGCACGTCGCCCTCGGCGGGCGCGCCGACCTGGTGCTCGTCGCCCCGGCCACCGCGGATATGCTGGCGCGGCTCGCCGGCGGGTTCGGCGACGATCCGGTCTCCGCGACCGTGCTGGCGACCCGCGCTCCGGTCGTGGTCGCGCCGGCGATGAGCGACGCGATGGCCCAGGCGGCCGCGGTGCAGGAGAATCTCGCGCGGCTTCGCGCCCGGGGTGTGCACGTGGTGGGCCCCGAGCGCGGTGTGCTCGCGTCGGGCCAGGTCGGACTCGGACGGATGACAGAGCCGGAGGCGATCGTCGAGGCCGTCGCCGCGATCCTGGCCGAGGCGCGCTGAGGAGGACGGCGGACATGGCGTTCACGCCGGCGGGCATCCGGGGTATGGATGCCGGCGAGGATCTGTGCGCCGACGTGCTCGTGACCGGCGCGGCCCGGCTGGCCGACCGCCCGCTGACGTACCGCGTGCCGCCCGTCCTGCGACCGTTTGCCGCGGCGGGCGTGCGAGCCGTGGTGCCGCTCGGCGCGCGGCGGGTCCTCGGGTTCGTGCTGGCGGTCCGGCCGTGCGGACCGAGTACGGAGGACGGCGCGCGTGCGATGCGCGACGTGCTCGATTTGCCCGACGATGCCCCGATGTTTCCGGAGACGCTGATTGTGCTGGCGCGTGAGGTGGCCGGGGAGACGCTGTCGCCGCTGCGCGCCGCCGTGGAGTGCCTTGTGCCGCCCGAGGTGTTCCGCCAGCCGCCGCCGTCCCGCCCGCGGACCGTCGTGCGCAACGCGGCGCTGCCGGTGCCGCCGCGGCTTGGCCGGCGCCAGGCCGCGATGCTCGCCGCCGTTTCCGCCGTACCTTCCGGGGTGCCCGCGGCCGATCTTGTTTGCCGCGGCGGCGGGCCGGTGCTGCGGCGGCTCGCCGCCGCGGGACTGGTCCACGTGCTCGACGCGCCACGTCCGCCGATCGACGGCGCCGGGGGGCCGCGTCCGGACCGCGGCGGGCCGCGCCGGGCGCCCGACGCGCTGCTCTGCGGCGGGGCCGAGACGCGATGGAACTGGATCGTGGCCGCGGTCGCGGAGGCGGTGCGGGGCGGCGGCCGCGCGCTCGTCCTGGTGCCGGAGATTGCGGACGTGCCGGCTGCTGCGGAGCGTCTCGGGCGGGCGGGGGCCGTCGGCATACTGCACTCGGGCCTTGCGCCGCGCGACCGGCGCGCGGTCTGGGACCGCATCCGGGCGGACGCGGTCGACATCGTCGCCGGAACGCGCTCCGCGCTCTTTGCGCCGCTGCGGCGCGTCCGGCTGCTCGTCGTAGACGATGAGCAGAGTGAAGCGTACAAGTCGGACGCGGCGCCCCGCTATCACGCGCGCGACGTCGCCCGGCGCCGCGCGCGCCTCGAAGGTGCTCGGCTCGTCCTCGGCTCGGCGGCGCCGTCGGTGGAGTCGTATGCCGACGCCGCGGCGGGCACCCTCGCCGCGATTCATCCGCCGCCGCGCGCCCCGAGCCCGCGTGTGACCGTCGTCGATATGCGCGCCGAGCAGCGGCGCGGCCACATCGGGTACCTGAGCCGTGAGCTGGTGCAGGCGATCACACGCCATCTGCGCGCGCGCGGAGCGGTCGCGCTCGCGGTCCCGCAGACCGGCTACGCCCGCATCCTGCTCTGCCGGGAGTGCGGCGCCGCGGTGGGCTGCCCGGCGTGCGACGTCGCGATGGCCTACGACCGCGAGGAGGGGACGATCCGGTGCCGCATCTGCGGGCGGTCCGCGCGCGCCCCAGACGTCTGCCCTCGGTGCCGCGGCGTCGATCTGCGCGGCGTCGGCGCCGGGACCAAGCGCATCGAAGAGGTCGTGCGGCGCCTCTTTCCCGCGTTGCGCATTGCGCGCCTCGACGCGGAAACGGGGCGCGACGCGGCGCGGGTGGCGCGCGATTTCGCCGCCGGACGCCTCCGGCTGCTGGTCGGGACGGTGATGCAGCTGCGCGCGCACCGCGTACGCCCGACGCTCGCCGGGGTGGTCGACGCGGACGGCACGCTATACCTGCCGGATTTCCGCGCCGCCGAGCGCACGCTGCAGCGTCTCCGCGCGGCCGTCGAGCTGCCCGCCGCGCGGCCCGGGGCGGGGCCCGCGGCCGAGGTGGTGCTCCAGACCCGCGTGCCGGATCACCCCGCGCTGCGCGCGATCGCGAGCGGACAGGACGCCGCGTTCTACGAGGCGGAGCTCGCGGTGCGGCGCGAGTTCGGGTACCCGCCGTTTTCGCGCCTCGTCCGCGTCATCGCCGAGGCGCCGGCCCCAGCGCCGGCGCGCGCGCTCGCCGAACGCGTCACCGCCGCGGGCCGGGCGCACGGCCTCGACGTGCTCGGTCCTTCGGCGCTCCGCGGATCCGACGGCCGGCGCGTGCAGATCGTGCTGCGCGCCCGGGATCCGGCCGCCGCGCGCGACGGCGCGCGCGCGGTGCTGGCGGAGACCGCGACCCCGCCGGGGGCGCGGCTCGTCGTCGACGTCGATCCGCTGGACCTCGTATGATGGCCGGCCGCGGGCCCGCCCGCGCCCTCGAGATCGTCACCGTGGACAGCCCCCGCGGCGGCATCCTGCGCCGGCGCGCGCAGCCGGTGCGCGCGATCACGCGCGAGGTGCGGATGCTCATCGACGAAATGTTCGAGACGCTGCGCCACGCCCGTGGGGTCGGGCTCGCCGCGCCGCAGGTCGGGGTCGGACGGCGTGTGATCGTGATCGAGGCACAGGATCGGCGCCTCGCGCTGGTCGACCCCGAGATCCTCAAACAGGAGGGCGAGGTCGTCGGCACCGAGGCGTGCCTCAGCATCCCCGGCCTGCTCGGCGACGTACCGCGGTCGGCGCGCGTCGTGGTCCGGGCACGCAACCGCCGCAGCCGCTACATCACGGTCGACGCGCAGGGGTTGCTCGCGCGGGTGGTGCAGCACGAGATCGATCACCTCGACGGCGTTCTGTTCACCGACCGCGTCCGTGACCCCAAGACACTGCGGCAGGCCGGCGGGGAGGCGACGGAGGTCGCGCCGGAGAGCGCCGCCTCCGCGGCGGACATCCAGGTCTCGGGGGATGCGGCGCCGTGAAGATCGTCTTCTTCGGCACGCCCGAGTTCGCCGTCGCCTCGCTCGACGCGGTGCTCGCGGAGGGCGAGGTGGTCGCCGTCGTCACGCGCGCGGACAAGCCGCGCGGCCGCGGCCTGCGCGTCGAGCCGCCGCCCGTCGCCCGGGCCGCGAACGAGTACGCGCTCGAGGTGTTGCAGCCCGTCTCGCTGCGCGACCCGGCGTTTCTCGCGCGTCTGCGCGCGCTCGCTCCCGACGCCGGCGTGCTGGTCGCCTACGGCCGTATCGTGCCGCCCGAGGTGCTCGCGATTCCTCCGCGCGGCATCGTGAACGTGCATCCGTCGCTGCTGCCGCGGTATCGGGGTGCGGCGCCTGTCGCGCGCGCGATCGCGGCGGGCGATACGGAGACGGGCGTGACGATTCTGTACCTGTCTGAGGAACTGGATGCGGGCGACGTGATACTACAGAAGACGGTGCGGGTCGCGCCGGACGACACGACGCGGACGCTGACCGCGCGGCTGGCGGAGGAGGGGGCCGCGCTGCTCGCGGAGGCGCTGCCGCTCATCGAGGCCGGCCGGGCCCCGCGGGCGCCGCAGGACGGCGCGCAGGCGACCTGGGCGCCCCGGCTCATCCGCGAAGAGGGCGAGATCGACTGGGCTCGGCCCGCCCGGACGACCGTCAACCTGATCCGGGCGTGCGATCCGTGGCCGGGAGCGTTTACCTATATGAAGGACCAGGAACTCAAGATCTGGCGGGCTTCGCCCGCGGACCGCACGCCGGCCGCGAACCCCGCACCGGCCGGTACCGTGCTCGAGGTGCCGGCCGCGGAAGGGGCGCCGTTCACGGTGGCGGCCGGAGACGGAATCGTGCGAGTGTACGAGGTCCAGCCCGCGGCGGGGCGGAGGATGAGCGCCGCGGCCTACGCGCGCGGACGCGCGGTGGCGCCGGGGCTCGTGCTCGGGGCGGGCCGCGGGCGGCCGGCCTGAGCGGAGCGGGGCCCGGCCTGTGCTAAAATGTTGGGAGTCGGGGGTGTCAGTGCATGTTCTTTTGGGATCCCACCTATATCATCGTCCTGCCGGCGATCCTGCTCGCGCTGTACGCGCAGTTGCGGGTCAAGTCGACGTACGCGAAGTACAGTCAGGTGCCGGTCTCGAGCGGCCTGACCGGCGCGGCGGCGGCGGCGGAGATTCTCCGTAGCCACGGCCTCTCCGGCGTGCAGATCGAACAGATCGACGGGACGCTCAGCGACAACTACGATCCCCGGACGCGCGTCCTGCGGCTGTCGCCCGATGTGTACAACGGGGCGTCGGTGGCGTCGGTCGGGGTCGCGGCCCACGAGTCGGGGCACGCCCTCCAGCACGCCGAGAACTACGGGCCGCTCGCCCTGCGGTCGGCGATCGTGCCCGTAACACAGTTCGGGTCGTGGCTCGCGTGGCCGATTTTCCTGATGGGCTTCTTCTTCCATTCCGGGACGCTCATGCAGCTCGGCGTGCTGATCTTCAGCGCGTTCGTCGCCTTCACGCTGATCACGCTGCCGGTCGAATTCGACGCGAGCCGCCGGGCGCTGCGGGTGCTGGCGTCGGGACATCTCGTGGCCGACGACGAGTTGCGCGGCGTTCGCTCCGTGCTCGGCGCCGCGGCACTGACCTACGTCGCGGCCGCGGCCACGGCGATCCTCGAACTCGTCCGCCTGCTGGTTCTCATGAACGTGTCGCGGCGGGAGGAGTGATGCCGCCGCGTCGCGTCCCGCCGTCCGCATGGACCGTCGCCGCACCGCCCGAGAGGTGGCCTTGGAGGTTCTGCATCGCGTCGACGCCGACCGGGCCTGGACCGGGCCGGCGCTCCGCGCGGCGCTGAACCGCGCCGACCTCGCGCCGGCCGACGAAGCCTTCGCCACTGAGCTCGTTTACGGTACGCTGCGCCACCGGGCCCAGGTCGACTGGGCGCTCGGGCAGGCTCTCCACCGCCGCCTCGACAGTCTGCCGCCGCGCATTCGCGAGGTTCTTCGACTCGGCGCTTATCAGCTCGCCTTTCTATCGCGCGTCCCCGCGCGGGCGGCCTGCGATGAGACGGTCGAGCTCGCGCGGCGCGTCGGCCACCGGGGCACCGTCTCGCTCGTGAATGCGGTGATGCGCCGGCTCGCGGCGTCGCCGCCGGCGTGGCCGGCGCCCGCCGACACCGCGGAGGCGATCGCGGTCCGGTGGTCCCATCCCGAATGGCTCGTCGCGCGCTGGCTCGCGCGCTTCGGTCCCGAGGAGGCCCGGGCGCTGTGCGCGTCGGACAACGAGACGCCGCCGTCCTGGGTCCGGCTCAACACGCTGCGCGGACCGATCCATGAGCTCGACGCCCGCGTGCGGGCGCTCGGCCTGGAGACGCTGGCCTCGGAGCGGCTGCCGGAAGCCCGGCGGATCACGGCGGGGGCGGGCGAGGCGAGGGAGCGGGCGCACGCCGCGGGACTCGTCACGCCGCAAGACGAGGGCTCGATGCTCGTCGCGCGGCTCGTCGCGCCGCAACCGGGGGAAACCGTCATCGACGCCTGCGCGGCGCCCGGCGGCAAGACGACGCACCTTGCCGCGCTGATGGAGAACCGGGGCCGCGTGCTTGCTTTCGACGTCCTGCCGCAGAAACTGGAGACGGTGACGCGGCAGTGCGCGCGCCTCGGGGTCACCTGCGTCGAGCCGGCCGTGCTCGACGCCGCCACGCTCGGCGAACGGTATCGCGCGGCGGCGGACCGCGTCTTGGTCGACGCCCCGTGCTCGGGCCTGGGAGTGCTCCGGCGCCGGCCCGAGATTCGCTGGCGGGTGCGCGCGGGGGATCTCGCGGCGGTCGCGGAGCGGCAGCGCCGCCTGCTGGCCGGCGCGGCGGGAGCGGTGCGGCCGGGAGGCCGGCTCGTCTACAGCGTCTGCACGATCGAGCCCGAAGAGGGGCCCGAGGTCGTGGCCGGGTTTCTCGCAGCCCGGCCGGAGTTCGAGCCGGCGCCGATCGAGGACTGGCCGTTCGCGGTGCCCGGCGCGCCCGGCACCGCCTTCCTGTACCCGCACCACGCCGGTACCGATGGGTTCTTCGTCGCGGCGTTGAGGCGCGCGTCGTGACCCGGGCCACGGCGGACCTGCGCGGCCTGTTGCTGCCCGAACTGGCCGACCTCGTCCGCCGCCTCGAGGGCCCGGCCTACCGCGCGCGGCAGATCGCCCGGTGGGTCTACGGCCGAGGCGTGGAAGATATCTCGGAGATGACGGATCTGCCCGTCGCGTTCCGGGCGCGTCTCGCCGAGGCGGCCCGGATCGGGACGCTGACCGTACGACGGTCCACGGGCGCGGCCGACGGATCGGCGACGAAACTGCTGGCCGCCTGCGGAGACGGCCAGACGGTGGAGTGCGTCCTGATGCGGTTCGACGACGGCCGCCGAAGCGCGTGCGTCAGCACCCAGGCGGGCTGCGCGATGGGCTGCGCATTCTGCGCCACCGGGCTCGGCGGCTTCGCCCGCAACCTGACCGCGGCGGAGGTCGTCGGCCAGGCGCTCGCGATCCGCGCGCGCGCGGACCGCCGGCTCAGCAACGTCGTGTTCATGGGGATGGGCGAACCGCTCGCGAACTACGATGCGACGGTCCGCGCGGCGCGCATCATGACCGCGCCGTGGGGGCTCGGCATCGGCGTGCGCCACCTCACGATCTCAACCGTCGGGCTCGTGCCGCAGATCCGCCGGCTCGCGGCGGAGAGGCTGCAGATCACGCTCGCGGTCTCGCTGCACGCGCCGACCGACGCGCTCCGCCGGCGGCTCGTGCCGGTCACAGAGCGGTACCCGATCGCACATCTTATCGCCGCATGCCGGGACTACCTCGCCGCGACCGGCCGCCGGCTGACCTTCGAATACGTCCTCATCGACGGGGTAAACGACGGCGATGCGCAGGCCCGCGAGCTCGGGCGCCTTCTGCGCGGTCTGCTCTGCCACGTGAACGTGATCCCGCTCAATCCGGTGCCCGGGATTTCGCTGCGGCGCCCGCCGGTCGAGCGGATCCGCGCCTTCGCGCGCGTGGTGCGGGACGCGGGCATCCCGATCACCGTGCGCATCGAGCGGGGCACGGAGATCCAAGCGGCCTGCGGTCAGCTGCGTCTGGCCGACGGCAGCGGGCACGCTTCGCGCTGGACGCCGGCGTCGATGTCATCGTCGCCGGCGAGTCCGCGGTCCGCCGGTCCGCCGGCGGAGGTCGGGGCGTGAGCGTCTTGCTTCGATTCGAGCGCCGCATCGAGGCGATCGTCGAAGGCCTGTTCACGCGGTGGTCGCGCGACCGGGTGCATCCGGTGGAGATCGGTCGCCGTCTGCTGCGCGAGATGGAAGGCGGCGCGATGGCCGGCCTGCACGGTGCGCTCCTGCCGAACGACTACCGCGTTTTCCTCAATCCGAAGGACTTCGCGCCGTACCAATCGTTCGCGCCGGCGCTCGTCGGCGAGCTGGGCGACCTGCTCGGCAACCGCGCCGCCGAGCTCGGCGGCCGCCTCGCCGGCCCGGTCCGTGTGAGCGTCGAGCCGCGCGAGGCGATCGCTTCCGGCGAGATCTACGTCGAAGCGCGCCTTGCGCCGCAGGCGGAGCCGTCCGCGCCCGCCGCGCCCGCGGCCGGCGATGCGAGCCCGGGCACGCCGGTGCCGGCGTCGGATACGCGTATCTACCGGCACCGGCGTCCGTCGGCGGGCGCCCGGCTGCGCGTGCTCGCGGGACCCGCCGGCACCGCCGGTCGCGACTTTCTGCTCGATCGGCCGGTGCTGACGATCGGCCGCCGGACCGATCAGGACATCGTCATCGACGATCCGAGCGTCAGCCGCGCGCACGCGCGCATTCACGTGACGGGCGGGGAGGCCGCCGTCGAAGATCTCGGTAGCACCAACGGCACGGCCCTCAACGGCCGGCCCGTCGGCCGCGAGCGGGTGCCCGTGCACGACGGCGACCGCATCCAGGTCGGCAACGCGCTCTTGCAGTATCGGAAAGGAACATGACCGAGACCCCGGTGCTCTTCATCGTGGTTCTGCGCTACGCGTTTCTGCTCGCGCTCGTGCTGTTTGTGGCGCGGGTCCTGCGCGTCGTGCTGGCCGATCTGGAGGCACGGACGGCGGGGCCCGCATCGCGGGCGGTGCTCGTCGTCGAGGCGCCGGAGATGTCGCGGGGCCGGGAGTTCCTCGTCGCCGGAGAGGCGACGGTCGGCCGTGCGCCCGGCTGCGCCATCGTGCTCAGCGGCGACTACGTGTCGGCGCACCACGCCCGGCTCTTCGAGCGCGACGGGCGCGTCTGGGTGGAGGATCTCGGCAGCACCAACGGCACGTTGCTCAACGGACGCCGGGTCCGGCGGGCGGTCGCGATGCGCTCCGGCGACCGGCTCAGGATCGGCGACGTCGTCCTCGGCCTCAGGCTCGAGGCCGCGCCGGAACCCGCGGCGGACGGGACCGGCTCCTGGCCCGCCGGCGACGGAGGCCGCGGATGAGCGGGTTCACGGCGCGCGGGACCGGCGTCAGCGAGATCGGCCGAGTGCGCGAGAGCAACCAGGACCGCATTCTGCTGCGGGACCGCCTCGTCCGCGGCGCCGCGCTGTACGCGGTCGCCGACGGGCTGGGAGGCCACGCCGGCGGTTCCGTCGCGAGCACGCTCGCCGTGGAGATCCTCGTGCGCGAGGTCCCGGCGCTGCTCGAGCGCGGCCTCACCCCGGCGGAGGCGCTCGCGCTCGCCGTCCGGCGCGCGAACGCGGAGATCAACGCACAGGCGATCGGGCCCGAGCAGGCGGGGATGGCGACGACGTGCACCGCGGCGCTGGTCGCGGGGCAGGCGGTCGTCGTAGCGCACGTGGGCGACAGCCGCGCCTACCTGATGCGCGGCGCCGAGATCCGTCAGCTCACGGTGGATCATTCCGTTGTGGCGGAGATGGTGCGCCACGGCACCCTGCCCGCCGCGGCGGCCGAGATGCACACCCAGCGCCACGTGCTGACGCGCGCGCTGGGCACGGCGCCGGAGGTCCAGGTCGACGTGCTCTCCGTGCCGCTGCGCGCCCGCGACGCGCTGCTGCTCGTCAGCGACGGCGTGCACAGCGCCGTCAGTCCGGAGGAGATGGCCGACATCATCCGCACGTCGCGCGACGGCACCGAGGCCTGTCGCATGGTGGTGGGTTTGGCCAACGCGCGCGGCGGCACCGACAACGCCTCGATCGTCCTCATCCGCGTGCGGCCGAAGTGGCTCGAACGCGCGGGCCGCGCGGCGACCGCGGCCGCCCTGGCCGCGTTTATCGCCGCCGCCGTGGGCGTGTACCGTCTCGAGCACGCCTACTTTCTCGGCGTGCGCGGCGGTCATGTCGCGGTGATGCACGGCGTTCCGCTGCGCGTGCTCGGGGTGCCGTTCTTCTCCGTCGACCGCGTCACCGAGGTACCGGTGTCGAGGATCGCGCCCGCGTACCGTCCGCAGCTCCTTCACGGCATCCCCGCGCGCGATCCCGCAGACGCGGACGCCCTCTTACAAGATTTGCTGCATCGTCCGTGACGATGACCGTCCGGCCCGCACCGTCCGCCGTGTCCCCGCCGGTCCCGTGGGTCGCCCGGCGCGCGTCGGAGCGCGGGCTCCTTGTCGCCGCGGGCGTGCTCGGGGCACTCGGGCTGGTCGTGGTCCACGCCGCGATGTACCCCGCGGAGTCCTGGGATCCCGTGATCGCCGGCGCGGTGGCCCTCGGCGGCTTCCTCGTGGTGCACGCCGCGCTCGTCCTCGCCGACAATCGGGGCGACGAGATCCTGCTGCCGGTCGCCGCGGCGCTGTCGGCCGTCGGGCTGGTGATGATCTACCGGCTGCGTCCCGACTACGCGGTGCGGCAGGCCGCCTGGATCTCGCTCGGGCTCACCTCGCTGCTGATCGCTCTCGGCACGCTCACCGACCTGCGCTGGGTGCGCCGGTACGCGTACCTGTGCGCGCTCACCGGCATCGCGCTGCTGGTGCTCACGGTGCTGGTCGGCGTTGAACGCAACGGGGCGCGGCAGTGGCTCGTGATCGGCAGTTTCACGCTCGAGCCGGGGGAGATCGTGAAGCTGCTGCTCGTCGCCTTCTTCGCGGGCGTGCTGGTGGAGACGCGGCCGCTGCTGACGCTGCCCGGGCCTCGCCGCTGGCGCGCCGAGCTCGGCCGGCTCGGGCCGCTGCTCCTCGTCTGCCTCGGCTCGCTGCTGCTGCTCGTGTTCCAGCGCGACCTCGGGCTCGCGATGCTCTACTACGGCGTCTTTCTCGCGATGCTCTACGTCGCGCTCGGACGTGTCGCCTACATCCTGGCCGGGCTCGTCGCGTTCGCCGGCGGCGCGACGATCTGCTACCACCTCTTCGCGCACGTCCGCACGCGCGTCGACGTCTGGCTGAATCCGTGGGCGGACGCGGCGGGGCGGGGCTACCAGATCGTGCAGGGCCTCTTCGCGCTCGCCAGCGGCGGCGTCACAGGCGCCGGTCTCGGCCTCGGGCACCCCGAGCTGCTGCCGGCCTCCTACACCGACATGATTTTTCCGGCGATCGGCGAGGAGCTCGGCGCGGTCGGCACCTTCATGGTGGTCGCGCTATACCTGCTGCTGCTCGGGCGGATCTTCCGCGCCGCGGTGCGGGCGGACGGCCCGCTCGATCGGCTCGTCGGCGCCGGGCTCGGCGCCGCGATCGGCATCCAGACGTTCGTCATTCTCGCCGGCAGCACGCGGCTGATTCCTTTGACCGGCATCCCCGCACCCTTCTTGACGTACGGCGGGAGCGCGGCGGTGAGCAACTTCATCGCCGTGGCGCTGCTGTTGGCGATCTCCGACCGCGGCGCGCGCGCCGCCGCGGAGGCGCGCGATGGTTAGCCGCACCCGCAACGTCGGCCGCCTGCTGGCGGGCCTCTTCGTCGTGCTGCTGGTGTATCTCGCCCTCGTGCAGGTGGTCTGGGGCCCGCAGCTCGCGGCCTCGCCGCTCAACCCGCGGCTGGCGCTCGCGGCCGAGCGCATCCACTGGGGCCGGATCCTCGACCGCCGGCTGACCGTGCTCGCCGACTCCGTGGGGACCGGTCCGTCGCAAGTGCGCCGGTATCCGCAGGGCGCCGCGTTCGCGCACGTGCTCGGCTATCGCAGCCGCCGCTTCGGGCTCACCGGGATCGAGCGGCGCGAGGAACTCGCGCTGCTGGGGCTGCCGATCACCGATCCGTGGGAGGCGCTGCAGGAAGCGGTCGGCCGGACTCCGGAGGGCAACGACGTGGTGCTCACGCTCGACGCCGCGGTACAGCAGGCGGCGGTGCGGGCCCTCGGCGGTGTCCGGGGGGCGGTGGTCGTGCTCGATCCGCGGAACGGCGCGGTGCTCGCGCTCGTGAGCCGTCCGGGCTTCGACCCGAGCGCCGTCGATGCGCAGTGGCGCGCCCTGTCGCGGGATCCATCGGCGCCGTTGTACGACCGGGCGACGCAGGGCCAGTACCCGCCCGGGTCGTCGTTCAAGACGGTGATACTGACGGCCGCGCTCGGGAGCCGTCGCGTCCGTCTCACCGATGCCGTCAACTGCCCCGGCGCGATCGACGTCGGCGGCGCCCTGATCCACAACTTCGAGCACGAGCAGTTCGGACAGATCTCGGTCCTGCAGGCGTTCGTGGCGTCCTGCAACACCGCGTTCGTGCAGATCGGGCAGCGCACCGGCGCCTCGCCGATCGTCGCCGCGGCACGGGCGTTCGGGCTCGGCCAGGCGGTGCGGTTCGACCTGCCGACCTCGAGCGGGTACCTGCCGCCGCTGCGCGACCTCGGCGCGCGCGGTCTCGCTCAGATCTCTTTTGGGCAGGGCAGTCTGCTCGTCACGCCGCTGCAGATGGCGCTCGCCGCGGCGGCGATCGGCAACGGCGGCATCATGATGAGTCCGTTTCTCGTCTCGCAGATCCGCACGCCGGACGGCCGAATCCGACAAACGTTTACGCAGCGCGGCAGCCGCGAAGTGATGCCGGCCGCGCTCGCCGGCGAAGTCGCGCAGGCCATGATCCAGGCGGTGCAGACCGGCACCGGCGCCGCCGCGCAGTTGCCCGGGGTCGTCGTCGCGGGCAAGACGGGCACGGCCGAAAATCCGCACGGCAACACGCACGCGTGGTTCATCGCGTTTGCGCCCGCGGACCGGCCCGTGGTCGCGCTCTCCGTCATCGTCGAGAACGGCGGCGTCGGCGGCCAGGTGGCGGCGCCGATCGCGCGGCAGGTCCTGGCCGCCGCGCTCCAGGCGCAGAGCGCGGTGGGGGCGCGGCCGTGACGGAGCGCCGGCTGGGCGGCCGGTACGAAGTCCTCGGGCTGATCGCCGAAGGCGGCATGGCCCACGTCTACCGCGGGCGCCGCCTCGACGACGGTACGCTCGTCGCGATCAAGATCCTGCGCGACCAGTACGCGCACAACGCCGAGTTCGTCGCGCGCTTCGAGCGCGAGGCGGAGGCCGCGGCCGGGCTGTCGCACCCGGACATCGTCCGGATCTTCGATCACGGCCGGGACGGTGACGTCCACTTCATCGTCATGGAGTACGTCGACGGCGAAGACCTCAAGACCCATCTGCGGCGGGCGGGGCCGCTCGACGAGGCGCGCGTCCGCGCCATCGGCGCCGCCGTGTGCGAAGTCCTCGAGTACGCGCACAAGACGGGCATCGTTCACCGCGACATCAAGCCGCAGAACATCCTCCTGACGCCCGACGGCGGCGTGAAGGTCACCGATTTCGGCATCGCGCGCGCGCTGGCCGCGACGGGGATCACCGAGACCGGCACCGTGCTCGGATCGGTGCAGTACATCTCGCCGGAGCAGGCGCGCGGACTCGGCGTGGGGTGGCGCGCGGACCTGTACTCGCTCGGCGTCGTGCTCTACGAGGCGGCGACGGGCACCCTGCCGTTCGACGCCGATACGGCGATCGCGATCGCCCTGCGGCACATGCACGAGCCGCCGCCGCTGCCGCGCCGCGACGGCGCCAGGCTCGGGCGCGACCTCGAGGGCATCATTCTCAAGGCGCTCGCGAAGGACCCCGAGCATCGGTACCGCTCGGCGCAGGACATGGCGGACGATCTGCGGGGCCGCACGGCGCACTGGCGCGCCACCTCGGCGCTCGAGTCGACGGCGATCGTGCGGACCCGAAACGCCGGCCGGCGGAAGGCCGCGCGGGACCGACGCGCCGTCCCGCGCTCGGTGCCGTTGATGATCGCCGCCGTCGTGCTGCTGGCGACGTTCGGCGGGATGGCCTGGGGTTGGCAGGCGCTCAACGCCTACCTCAATGTCCCGGAGGTCGCGGTGCCGGACCTCGTCGGTCGCAGCCTCGTGGAGGCGGAGTCGATCGCGCGGCAGCGCCGGCTGAACGTCCAGGTGGTGCAGCAGGTGCACCACGCCACCCTGCCGACCGGATCGGTGGTGAGCCAGGACCCCGCGCCCGGCACCTCGGTGAAGGTGAACCGCGCCGTCGGCCTCGTGACGAGCCTCGGACCGGAGATGGTCACCGTCCCCGACGTGCGCCGGCGTTCGCTCGAGGACACGCGCTTTTCGATCGAGCAGGCACGCCTCACGGTCGGGGAGATCCGCGAGACGTACGACGACACGGTTCCGTCGGGCTTTATCATCATCCAGGACCCGGCGCCGGGCGCCTCGGTCGCGCGCGGCACCCCGGTCAACGTCACGGTGAGCAAAGGCCAGCAGGCGATCGTGCTGCCGGACCTCGTCGGCAAGTCGCTGGACGACGCGCGGCGCGTCCTTCAAGATCTCGGGGTGACGCTCCGCGACGTGACGGAGACCCCGCGGGACGACGTGCCGGCGGGCCAGGTAATCGGGATGACGCCGCCGGGCGGGACGAAGATCGCGCACGGCGATGCGGTCGGCGTCACGATCGCGGTGCGTCCGGCGGAAGGCGGCGGCGCGCCGCCGCAGCCGATCGTCACCGGCGGCCCGGCGACGTCGCAGCCCGCCTCGAGCGACCGGCGGGTGACGAACCTACACATCATCATTCCGGAGGGCGCCTCGCAGCAGCTTATCAAGATCGTCGTGATCGACCAGCGGGGCGTGCACACCGCCTACGAGGGGATGCATCATCCCGGCGAGAACGTGGACCGCCAAGTCGTCGGGGTGGGCTACACCATCGTGCAGGTCTACATCGACAGCCGGCTGATCCAGGAGATCCGACCCTGAGCGATTCCCGCGGCGCCGTCAAAATCGCCCCCTCGATTCTGGCCGCCGACTTCGGACGGCTGGCCGAGGAGGCGCGCGCCGCGGCGCAGGCCGGCGCCGAGATGCTGCACGTGGACGTGATGGACGGCCGGTTCGTGCCGGAGATCTCGATGGGGGCGGCGGCGGTGCGCGCGGTCCGGAAGGCCGCGGATGTGCCGGCCGACGTGCACCTCATGGTCGTGGAGCCGGAGCGCCACCTCGAGGCGTTCGCGCGCGCCGGGGCGGCGAGCCTCACGGTGCACGTCGAGGCCGCGGTGCATCTCTACGACACGCTGCGGCGGATCGCGGGACTCGGGATGCGTCCGGGGGTCGCGCTGAATCCGGCGACGCCGCCGGAGCAGATCGCCTGGGCGCTGACCCAAGTATCCTCGGTGCTCGTCATGACGGTGGAGCCGGGGGCGGGCGGACAGCCGTTCATTCCGGAGATGACGGCCAAGGTGGCCGCGCTCGCGGGGTGGCGCCGCGAGCGCGGCCTCGAGTTCGAGATCGCCGTCGACGGCGGCATCACGCCGGAGACCGCGGGCCGCGTGGTCGATGCCGGCGCGACCGTGCTCGTCGCCGGCACCGCGGTGTTCGGCGCGCCGGGCGGCGTCGCCGCCGCGATCGCGAAGCTCCGCGACGCGGCGTCGCGTCCGGCGCCGGGCTCCACGCGGCGCTCGTGAGCGCCGCCGGCGTTCTCCTCGTCCACCCCGACTACCGCCGCCACATTACACCGGCCGGCCACCCGGAGCGCCCCGCGCGCCTTGAGGCGATCGAAGCGCGGCTCTCCCGGACGCCGCTGTGGGAGGCGCTGCCGCACCGCACACCGGAGCCGATCGGCGACGACGTGCTCACGTCGGTGCATACCCGCGCGTACGTGGAGCGCGTGAGAAGTCTTGCCGCCTCCGGCGGCGGCGCCCTCGATCCGGACACCGCGGTCGGCCCGGCCTCCGACGGCATCGCCCGGCTGGCGGCCGGCGGTGCCCTCGGCGCCGTCGACGCGGTGCTCGCCGGCGACGCGCCGGCCGCGATGGCGCTGGTGCGTCCGCCCGGACATCACGCGCGGCCGGGCGCGGGGATGGGCTTCTGTCTCTTCAACAACGTCGCGCTCGCCGCCCGGTATGCGATCGAAGAGCGGGGCATCGAGCGCGTCTTCATTCTCGATTGGGACGTCCACCACGGTAACGGGACGGAGGAGGCGTTCCACCACGACCCGCGCGTGGTGTTCTGCTCGGTGCATCAGGAGAACTGGTACCCCGGGACGGGCGCGATGACCGAGACGGGCGAAGGCCCGGGGGAGGGCGCCACGGTCAACATCCCGCTGCCGGCGGGGATCGGTGACGGCGGCTACGAGTACCTGTGGGAGGAAGTCGTGCTGCCGCTCCTGCGCGCGGTGGCGCCCGGGCTCGTGCTGATCTCGGCCGGCTTCGACGCGCATCACGCGGATCCGCTCGGCGGCATGCTTCTGACCGCGGACGGATTCCGGCGTCTGGCCGCGATGGTGCGCGAGGCGGCCGGCCCGGTGCCGGTCGCCGCCGTCCTCGAAGGCGGCTACGATCTCGACGGCCTCTCCTACTCGGTGGCCGCCGCGCTCGAGGGATTGACCGGCGTGGCCTCCGGCCTTCGCGAGCCGGTGGAGACGCTGCGCGAGGCGCCCTTCTCGGTCGCGCGGGAGCGGGCGCGCGAGGTCCGGCGAATCGCCGGCATGTACTGGCCGATCTGAAGCATTTCGAGGCCGCCGCAGGCGGCCGCAGCCGCACCGCACAGGAGGCTGAGATGCTGCAGGTGGCGCGTCTTCCCAGAGTCCGGCTCGCCGCGCTGCCGACGCCCCTCCACGAGGCGCCGCGCCTCGAGCGCGCGCTCGCGGGCGAAGGCGAAGGGCCTCGCCTGCTCATCAAACGCGACGACCTCACCGGGTTCGCGCTCGGCGGCAACAAGGTGCGCAAGATCGAGTACCATCTCGGCGAGGCGCTCGCGGGCGGCTTCGACACGCTCGTGACCACGGGTGCGATTCAGTCGAACCACTGCCGCGTCACGGCGGCGGCCGCGCGGGTCGGCGGCATGGACTGCGTGCTCGCCCTGCGGCCCGTCGAGCCGGAGATGATGCAGGGCAATTTTCTGCTCGATCACCTCTTCGGCGCGCGGATCCGGATCACGCCCGGCACCGACCGCGCGTCGGCGGAGGCCGTGATCGAGGAAGAGATGGCGGCGCTGCGGACCAAAGGGCGCCGTCCGTATTTCATTCCGAGCGGGGCCTCCACGCCGCTCGGCGCGGCGGCCTACGCGCAGGCGTTCGTCGAGATGCTGGGCCAGACGACGGCGCAGGGCATCGCGGTCGATTCGGTCGTGTTCTGCAGCGGGTCGGGCGGCACGCACGCGGGGCTCGCGATCGGCGCGGCGCTCTCGCAGAGCGGCGTGGAGATCGTGGGGATCGGCGACGGGGCCCGGCGGGAAGACCTCGCGCCGAAGGTGAGCGGCCTCGTGGCGGAGTTCGCGGAGCGATTCGACGTCGATGTGCACGTCGCGCCCAACGACGTCATCGTCCTCGACGAATACGGCGGCACCTACGGCGAGCCGACGGCCGAGGGCACCAAGGCAATCAAGACCGCGGCGCGCAGCGAGGGGATCCTGCTCGATCCGGTCTACACCGGGAAGGCGATGGCCGGCCTGGCCGACCTGATCCGGCGCCGACGCTGGAGCCGCGATCAGACCGTCGTCTTCTGGCACACCGGGGGTCAGCCGGCGCTCTTTTCGAGCGCCGAGGCGCTGATGGCCGGCGATTCAGCCGGTTAGATCCGCGTCGCCGCCCCCCGGGGGCCCGGTAAACGCGTCGACGGGTACGGTGTTCCGATCGACGTTAGCCGACGCTGCGACGGGCGTAGTCGGCGATGCCCTGCGCGGAGACGGCGAGGCGGTCGTGCAGAATCGCCGCGATGCGCGGCGTCCAGGTGATGCCGCGCTCCGCGAGGTCCTCGCGGACGTGCGCGACCAGCGCGGCCGTGACCTCATCCGGCGTCGCGAGCCGCCCGTCGATCCTCCCGAGCGCCGCGACGACCGGCACCTCGTGCGACACCCGCGCATACAATGTTTCGTAGGCCCCCGGATAGTGGCCGAAATGCGAGAAAAGGATCGCCGCGGGCCGCAGGTCGAGGAGTCGCCGGGCCGAGCGCAGCATGGCCTCCGGATCGAACTGGTTCGGGGCGGTATCGAGCATGACGTAGTCATCCGCGATTTCGGGGAGATGTTCGCCCAGCTCGTCCGCGGTAAACAGCGCCCGCGCCCCGGCGTCGAAGATCATGTGCTGGTGTCGTGCGTGTCCCGGCGCGTCGATGAAGCGCAAGACATGGCCGGCGCCGAGATCTAGCGTCGCCGCGTCTTCGACCACGAGGAGGCGCGATTCCGGGACGGACTCGGGCAGTCCGAAGTAGGCCTCCAGATTGTCCCCGAACACCGCCCGCGCGCCGGCGAGGAGCCGGCTTGGGTCCGCCAGGTGGCGCGCGCCCCGCGGGTGGACGACGACGCGCGCGTCGGGCGTGTGCCGCAGCATCTGGCCGAAGCCGCCGGAATGGTCGAGATGAATGTGGGTGGCGATGAGGTAGGCGACGTCGGCCGCCCGCACGCCGAGCGCGGCGAGCGCGTCGAGCCACACCGGAACGCTCCGCGCGCCGCCCGTATCCATGATCGCGGGGTGCGGCGCGGCGATGAAGTAGCCCGCGGTGATTCCCGGGGTACCCCGCTCCAGCAGGTCCACCTCGGTGATGTCGGGCGCCACCGCAGGGTACGGGCCGGTCATGGAGGCTCCGGCTTCGATTTCGTGGTTGCCGGCCGCCGGTCGGCCGCCGGAACCGTCGGCACGAGCCGGTCCAGGATCGCCTTCGCCGCCGTGTGCGGATCGGTGTGGCGCCGCTTGGCCTCGGCCAGGATCTCGGCCGGCTCGCCCTGATTCTGGAGGGTCGCGCGTACGTGCGCCGCGAGCCCGGTCTCAACGAGATCGAGCACCTCGCGCTCGGCGCGCCGGCCGCGTCGGGCGTCGAGCTCGCCGGATCGATTCAAGTGTTCGCCGTGGCGGCGGATCGCATCCCACAACTCGGCCGTGCCCGCGCCGGTGGACGCGGCGGTTTCCACGATCGGCACGTCCCAGGCCTCGTGGCGGGGGACGAGGCGCTGCATCTCCCGCAGCTGCATCGCGGTGTCCCGCGCGCCGGGACGGTCCGCCTTGTTCACGACGAGGACGTCCGCGATTTCCAAGATGCCGGCCTTGAGCGTTTGGACGGCGTCGCCGAGCCCGGGGGCCGTCACGACGACGACCGTGTCGGCGAGGCCCATGATGTCGACCTCGCTCTGCCCGACGCCCACGGTTTCCACGAGTACCAGATCGAAGGCGAACGCCTCCAACACGTAGGCGACGTCGCGCGTCGCCGCGGCGAGGCCGCCGAGATGCGCGCGCGCCGCCATGCTGCGGATGTAGACGCCGCCGTCGCCGCTGTGCCGCAGCATGCGCACCCGGTCGCCGAGGATCGCGCCGCCCGAAAACGGGCTCGACGGGTCGACGCCGATCACCGCGACCCGGAGGCCGTCGTGCCGCGCGGACGCGATGAGATGGTCGGCGAGCGTGCTCTTGCCGACGCCCGGCGGGCCGGTGAGCCCGATGCGGCGGGCGCGGCCCGTCCGGCCCCACAGGCTCGCCACGATCGACGCCGCGGCCCCCGGGTCGTTCTCGATCCGGGTGATCAGCCGCCCGAGCGTGCGCGGATTGCCGGGGTCGATCGCTCCGGGAGCGGGCGCCGGAGCGTCGGACGAATCGCCCGTCACCGGCGGTCCGGGCTCAGCGGCGTCTCGCCGGCCGGTGATGCGCCGCCGGCCAGCGTCTCTTCGTACAGCTTGCGGTTGTCGATCACGCGCCGCGCCTTGAACTCCGTGCGCGGCAGGGTCCCCGGCGGCTCGCAGCGTACGACCGGCCGGATGCCGAGCACCGCCGCGAGGCGCGCCGCCATCCGGTCGCGCAGCGAGTTGAGCACGCCGGGCGACGAGCCCGCGCGCGCCGCGACCTCCGCGCTGCACTCCGCGCGGACGACCAGCTCGTCCATCGCGCGCTCGCGGCTGACCACCATCTGGAACTCGCCGCCGAAGCCCTCGATGGCCCGCAGCGTGTCCTCGATCGCGCTCGGATAGACGTTCGCGCCGCGGATGATGACCATGTCGTCGATGCGGCCGTAGATGCCCCGCGGCAGGCGCGGATACGTGCGGCCGCACGGGCACGGCTCGTCGGTCCACCGCGTCAGGTCGCCGGAGAGCAGGCGGATCATCGGCTGCGACGTGCGCTCGAGATGCGTGTAGACCGGCGTGCCCTCCGCGCCGTACGGCACCGGTGCCAGCGTCCGCGGATCGCACACTTCGCAGTACACGATGTCCTGCCAGAGGTGCATGCCCGCGCGGTGGGCGCATTCGCCGTTGCTCATCCACGGCGTCATCTCGGCCATGCTCCCGCTGTCGACGCACGCGGCCCCGAAGAGGTCCTCGATCCGCCGCCGCGTCGCGGGAATGCCGGCCCCCGGCTCGCCCGAGAAGAACATCACCCGCAGGCCGAACTCGCGCGGGTCGACCCCTTCGGACCCCGCGACCTCCGCGAGGTGCAGGGCGTAGGACGGCGTCCCGTAAAACGCCGACGGCCGGGTCTCGCGCAGCCAGCGCACCGCCATCAGGGTCTGGCCGGGCTGCCCCGCGCCGAAGGGGAAGCACGTCGCGCGGAGCCGTTCGCCGCCGGCGAGCGCGCCCCAGCTGCCGATGTACAGGCTGAAGAACGAGGCGATGAAGATCGTGTCCGACGGCCGGAGCCCCATGCCCCACATGATGCGCGCGTGGGCGTTGGCGATCCGCCGCCAGTCGTCGCGCCCGATCAGAAACATCGTCGGCTTGCCGGTCGTCCCCGACGTGCCGTGCACCCGCGCGACGTCCGCGCGGTCGACGCAGAGATACCGGCCGGCCGGCCGGTGCGCCGCCTGCTCGGCGCGCAGCTCCGCCTTGGTGACGACCGGGAAGCGGTGCAGGTCCTCCAGCCGCCGGAGGTGCTCCGGGTGCACCCCGGCCGCGTCCCACTTCTCCCGGTAGAACGGCGAGCGGTCCCAGGCCCAGCGGACGGTCGCGCGAAGGCGCTCGAGGATCAGCCCTTCGCGCGCCTGGGGCGGCATGGTCTCGCGCTCCGGAAACCAGTACGGCTGGTCGGGCGGCGGAAGGTAGCCGTCGTCGTAGACCGGCGGCCATCCCGCGGCCCACGAATCCCGGGCGGCCGCGGCGCCCGCGCGGACCGTCACCGGCCGTCTCTCCCGGCGTGCCCGCGGATCCACTCCACGATCGCGTCGGTCGTCGCGTCCTGATCGAACACGGCCGCGGCGCCGAGCTCGCACAGTGCGGCGCGGTCCGCCTCCGGGATCACGCCGCCGACGAGGACCTTGATGTCCGCCGCGTCCTTGGCGCGCAGGCCGTCGAGGAGCGGAGGCACGAGCGCCATGTGCGCGCCGGACAGAATGCTCACGCCGATCACGTCGACGTCCTCCTGTACCGCCGCGACGGCGACCTCCTCCGGCGTGCGGTGCAGCCCGGTGTAGACGACCTCGAACCCCGCGTCGCGCAGCGCGCGCGCCACGACCTTCACGCCGCGGTCGTGGCCGTCGAGGCCGACCTTCGCCATCAGGACCCGGATTCTCTGCGGGACGCGCCCGGCCGCCGGCACCGCTCAGAACACCGGTTGCTCGACGTAGGCGCCGAAGACGTCGCGCAGCGCCCGCACGATCTCCCCGAGCGTCGCGCGGGCCCGCACGGCCTCGATCGTCGGTGGGATGAGGTTGCCGTCGCCGCGCGCGGTTCCGGCGAGCGCGGTGAGGCATCGCGCGACCTCCCGCTCGTCGCGCCGCCGCTTCACCTCGGCCAGGCGCCCACGCTGCCGCGCTTCGACGTCCGGGTCGACCTCGTGCAGCGCGATCGGCACGTCGCCGCCGGACGGGTCGACGTACTTGTTGACGCCGACCACCGTCAGCTCGCCGCGTTCCTTCTGCCGGTGATAGCGGTAGGCGGCCTCGGCGATCTCCGTCTGAAAGAAGTTCTGCTCGGCCGCGGCGACCGCCCCGCCCAGCTCGTCGATCCGGCGCAGGTAGGTCCAGATCTCCGCTTCGACCTGGTCCGTCAGCGCCTCGACGAAGTATCCGCCGCCGAGCGGATCGATCGTGTTCGCCACGCGCGTCTCGTCGAGGATGATTTGCTGTGTCCGCAGCGCGACTTTCATCGCGAGCTCGGACGGAATCGCCAGCGCCTCGTCCATGCCGTTCGCGTGCAGGCTCTGCGCGCCGCCGAGCACCGCGGAGAGCGCCTGCAGCGACGTCCGCGCGATGTTGTTGATCGGTTCGCGGGCCGTCAGGCTGGACCCCGCGGTCTGGCAGTGGAACCGCAGGCGCATCGACTCCGGCCGGCGCGCGCCGAACCGGTCGCGCATGATCTTCGCCCACACGCGGCGCGCCGCGCGGAACTTCGCGATCTCCTCGAAGAAATCGCGCTCGGCGATGAAGTAGAAGGCGAGCCGCGGCGCGAAGGCGTCGACCGCGAGGCCGGTCCGCCGGACCGCTTCCACGTACGCGATGCCGTTGGCGAGCGTGAACGCCGCCTCCTGAACCGCGGTCGCGCCGGCCTCCCGGATGTGGTAGCCGCTGATGTTGATCGGGTTGTAGCGGGGCAGGTGCGCGACGCTGTGGACGATGAGGTCGCGCACGATCCGCATCCCCGCGGGAATCGGGTAGATCCATTCCTTCTGCGCGATGTACTCCTTCAGGATGTCGGCCTGCACGGTGCCGGAGAGCGATCCGGGCGGCACCCCGAGCCGCTCCGCGAGCGCCATGTACATTGAGAAGAGGATCCACGCGGTCGGGTTGATCGTCATCGAGACGCTGATCGCGCCGATGTCGATCCCGTCGAGGATGTCGGCCAGGTCGTCGATCGTGTCCACGGCGACGCCTTCGCGCCCGACCTCGCCGCGGGCGCGCGGATCGTCCGAGTCGTAGCCCATGAGGGTCGGCATGTCGAAGTCGACCGAGATGCCGGTCTGGCCCTGGGCGATCAGGTACTTGAGGCGGGCGTTGGTGTCGCGGCCGGTCCCGTAGCCGGCGATCTGCCGCATCGTCCACGGCCGCGACCGGTACATGGTGGGGTAGGGGCCCCTGGTGTACGGATAGCGCCCGGGAAAGCCCAACTCCTCGAGGTAGTCGAGGTGCGCGGTGTCCGCAGGGCCGTACAACCGCTTGACCGGCAGGCCGGACAGCGTCTCGAACTGGGCGCGGCGCTCGGGCGCGCGCTCAGTCGCGTCCCGTACGTCACGCGCCTCCCACTCGGCGTGGGCATCCGTGACGGCCGGGGCCGAGTCGGGCGCCTGGTCCGGCGTGTCGATCGGGGTCGTCGGTTTCCGGGTCGTCGCCATGGCGGCGTGCCTCCGGGGTGCCGTTACGGTGTCCTGTTACCACACGAACGGGATCAGCGCCTTCGTGCGGGCGTACCCGCCGACCGGCAACACGGCCGCGATGCGCTGTCGAGTGCGATCCGCCGTGTGAACGCCGGGCTTGCTCAGGAAGTAGCCGGGGAGCCAGACGAAGAACAGGACGACCCAGGACCAGCAGGCCGTCGTGGTGTAGATGCTTCGCACAGTCGAGATCATACCGTGACGCCGCCGCGGAGACGCCGGGGATCGCGGATCGTGAGGTGAGCCGCATGACTTTCAAAGCCGGCCGGCCCGGCCGTAGAAACGCGGCCGGACGAATTGCCGCCGCCGCATTCGCAGCCGTGGTCGCCATCGTGATGCTGGGCGCGTCGAGCCCGCCCGCGGGGGCGGCCGCGCCGAAATGTCCGATCACGCCGAACGGCTACATGGACCCCAACTACACACCGAACCCGCCCGTGCGCTCCCGCGTCGGCGGCGGGGGCTTCGTGCTCACCGGCATCGTGCGCTCCGGCATCGACTGCGCGCCGCTCACGCGCGTGCGCGTGGAGATCTGGCACGCCGGACCGAACGGCTCCTACGACTCCGTGCACCGCGGCACGGTGGTCACCGACGCGAACGGACGGTTCCGGTTCGAGACGGACTTTCCGGGCTCCGGCTTCGGCCAGCCGCACATCCACATCCGGGTGGCCGTCGGCGGGTTCAAGACGACCGCGACCGCGTTTCTGCCGAAGCCCGGCTCGAAGTCGGGTGAAATCGAAATCGTGCTGGAGCCGGAAGTCTAGGCCGGAGGATGCCGTGACGCGCGCCGTGGGCTTTGTCACAATCGGGCAGTCGCCTCGCGTGGATATTATGGAAGAGTTCGAGCGGGCCTTGCCCGGGGCGACGCTGGTGCAGCGGGGTGCGCTCGACGATCTGACCGATATCGAGGTCGCGGCGCTGGCCCCGTCGGACGGCGATGAGGTGCTGGTGAGCCGGCTGCGGACAGGGCGCCAGGTCCGGCTCGCGCACCGGCACGTCGACGGCCGCGTCCAGGTCTGTCTCGACCGGCTTGCGGAGGAAGGCGTGCGTCTGGCGGTTCTCTTGTGCACCGGGGAGTTCCCGCGGCTCGTGTTCGGGGGCGTGCTCCTGCGTCCGCACCGCGTGCTGCCGCACGTCGTCGCGGCCGTCGCGGAAGGCCTCCCGGCGGACGCCCCGGTCCGGCTCGGCGTGATGCTTCCGGACGAAGCGCAGACGGCGCACGCGCAGACGCGGTGGGGTGCGCGCGCGGCGGTGACGGCGGTGGCCGCGTCGCCCTATGGTGATCCCCGGGCCCTCGCGGGCGCCGCCGACACCCTGAAGCAGGCGGGCGCATCGCTCGTGGTAATGGACTGCATCGGCTACACACGCCGGATGCAGCAGACCGTCGCGCGCGCGGCGGGCGTCCCGGTTGTCTTCGCAACGGGAGCGGTCGCGATGATCGTGCGGGAGTTGGCCGGCGCCGGCGCGGCGGCGCCCGCGGCGCGGCTTTAATTAGACGGCGGCCGGCCGGCGCAGACGCGGTGGCACTATCGGTCGGTCCTGCCCCCGAACTCGCCGATGACCTTGGCCAGCACCGAGTAGTCCATCTCGCCGAGCCCTTCGTTCATCGCGATCTGGTAGAGTTGCGCGGCGAGCGCTCCGCCCAGTAGCGGCATCCCGAGGGCGCGCCCGGTCTCGGTGACGATGCCCATGTCCTTGTGATAGAGGCGCGTGCGGAACCCCGGCGTGTAATTCTCGTCCAACATTCGCTGGCCGTGCAGTTCGAGCACCCGGCTCTGCGCGAAGCCGCCGAGGAGCGCGGACCGCACCTTCGCGGGATCGACCCCGGCCTTGCGGGCGAGGTGGATCGCCTCGGCGACGCCGAGGATCGTGAGCGAAAGCACGAGCTGGTTGCACGCCTTTGTGACCTGCCCCGCGCCGTTCGCCCCGATGTGGACGATGTTCTTGCCCATCACCTGAAAGACGGGTAGGGCCCGCTCGAACGTCTCCGGGTTGCCGCCGACCATGATGGAGAGGGTCGCCTCGACGGCGCCCTTTTCGCCGCCTGAGACCGGCGCGTCGAGCATCTCGACGCCCCGCGCGGCCAGCGCGTCGGCGATCTCGCGCGTCGCGACCGGCGAGACGGTGCTCATGTCGATGACCACGCTGCCGCGACGGACGCCTTCCAGCACGCCGTTCGGACCCATCACGACCTGCCGCACGTCGGGCGTGTCGGCGACCATGATGATCGTGATGTCGCTCTGTGCCGCGACGTCCTTCGGCGATGCGCCCTGCTTGGCGCCGGCCTTGACAAGATCGGCGGCCTTGGACGCCGTTCGGTTCCAGACCGTCACCGTGTGACCGGCCTTGACGAGATGTCCGGCCATCGGCTTGCCCATGATGCCCAATCCGATGAACCCAATCCGTTCGCTCACCCTGCGTCACCTCGGTCCGCCGTGCGGCGAAGATGGTCGCGGCGGCTGCCGCGCGCCTCGATTTTGTCCGGCGATCTACTTCAGGCCGGGGCCACCGCGTTTCCTCCGCTGCCGCTCGGCGGGGCCGCACGCGTGCCTTGCCTTTTTCGGCCCGGCGGTGCTATAATCGCCTGCACATACGAAGGCAGTGACGGGGACGTAGGACGTCCTGCCCGCGTGCGAGAGAGCGGCTCCTCGGGTGCAAGGGCCGCCGCGGGCTCGTCCGAACCCACCCCCCGACGCCGCGTCCGAGGTGCGGGTTCCGCTTGGCGCGGGATTCGCCGAAACGGACGCCGGGTCCGCCCGTGACAGCGATGAGTGCTTCCAACGGCGCCGTCCGGCCGCTGCCGGCGGTCCGGTGGAAGAACAAAGGTGGTACCGCGGAAGCGTCCCTTTCGCCCTTTGGCGACAGGGGCGATTTGTTTTTCCGGGGGGAACACGGCCATGAGTTGGACGGGAACGATCGGATTCATCGGCGCCGGCAACGCGGTGGACGCGATCGTGCGCGGCCTGGTTCGCGGCGGCGTCGTGCCCCCGCAGCGCTGCGTCGTGACGAACCGCAGCAACGACGCCCGCCTCGCGCGGCTGGCCCGCGAGTGGTCGGTCGTGACGACCCGGGACAAGGTGCGGCTCGTTGATCAGGCCGACGTCGTCCTCGTCGCGGTCAAGCCGTCCGCGGTGCCGGAGGTGCTGAGCGAGATCGCGGGACACGTGCAGCCGCGGCACCTCGTGATCTCGATCGCGGCCGGAATTCAGATCGAGACGATCGAGGCGGCGCTCGGCGGCGCCGCGGTCGTTCGCGCGATGCCCAATACGTCGACCGCCGTCGGCGAGTCCGCGACCGCGATCTGCGCCGGCGGCTACGCCGGCGAGGCGCACATGCGCGTGGCGCGCGCGATTTTCGAGGCGGTCGGGCGCGTCGTCGAGGTGCCGGAGCGATTTTTCGACGCCGTGACCGGCGTCTCGGGCAGCGGCCCCGCCTACGTCTACCTCCTGGCCGAGGCGATGATCGAGGCCGCCCAGCGTGAGGGCCTGGAGCGGGGAGTAGCCATCGAGTTGGTGTCGCAGACCGTGCTCGGCGCAGGCCGGATGCTGGTCGAGACCAGAGACGACCCCGCGGTGCTCCGCGCGCGCGTGACGTCTCCGGGCGGCACCACGATGGCCGCGATGGAGGTGTTCACCGAGGACGGATTCCTCGCAACCGTCGCCCGGGCGATCGCCCGGGCGACCCGCCGGGCCGCCGAACTGCGCGCTCTGCCGCCCGTCCGCGTTCGCTAACAAAGTCTCGAGCCTCCACCGGCCCCATCCGGCGGCGCGATGCCGACGCCCGCGCCGCACCCGGATGGGGCCGCGTTCTTTGTCCCGCGGGTAACGCGATCTAGAACCCGAGCGCCCGGCCGTCCGTATGACACTGGGCGGGGCTTCGGGCAGGGTCGGTCCGCCGGCGGGACGCGCCGCCGCCGCCGTCGAACAGTGGCGGTGCCGCATTCTTCCGGAGGTTCCCTGTGTTCGTGTCGGAACTCGAAATTCGAGTGCGCTACGCGGAGACCGACCAGATGCGGGTGGCTCATCACGCCGGCTACCTGGTCTGGTTCGAGGCCGGCCGCACGGAGTACATCCGGGCGTGCGGACGGTCGTACGCGCAACTCGAGGAGGACGGATGGCTCCTCGTCGTGATCGAGGCGCACTGCCGGTACCGGCAGCCGGCCCGGTACGACGATGTCCTCACCGTGCGCACGCGGCTGCGTGAGCTCGGCCCCGCGCGTCTGTCGTTCGGCTATGAGCTGGTGCGGGCAGCGGACCGGGTAGTGCTCGCGGACGGGTGGACGGAGCACGCGGCGGTCGATCGCACCGGGCGCGCGCGGCGCCTGCCGGAATCGCTGCGGCGGCTGCTCGGGGAGCGGGCAGAAGACGCGCATGCGCCGGAGGCCCCGCGGGAGGGCGGCCGAGACAGGGCAGGAGCGATGAGTGGCCCAGAGAAGCAATGACATCCCGGCCGTGGCCGGGGAAGACGGAAAGGTGGCCGTTCCAATGATCGACGACAGAACGCAGCAAACCACTGGCGACGAAGTCGACCTCGCCAGCATGCCGTCGCTCAGCGAGCGGCAGATCGTACAGGGCACCGTGGTCCGCGTGGACAGCGAAGGCGTCCTCGTGGACGTGGGCGCGAAGTCGGAAGGCTTCATTCCGCCGAAAGAGCTCTCCACGCGCGGAGACACGGTCGAGGGCGTCGCCGTCGGCGACAAGATCGACGTCTACGTGCTCAAGGTCGAGGGCGAGGAAGGCAACATCGTGCTCAGCAAGAAGCGGGCGGACATGGCCCGGGCGTGGGACCGAGTACAGGAGGCCCACCGCGCCGGCACCGTGCTGCACGCGATGGTCGTGGACAAGGTCAAGGGCGGCCTGGTGGTCGACCTGGGGCTGCGCGGATTCGTGCCCGGCAGCCATGTCGACCTCTCGGAGGCGAAGGGGCGGCAGTTCGAGGCGCTGGTCGGGCAGAGTATTCCGCTCAAGATCATCGAGGTCGACCGCGGCAAGGGCCGCGTGATTCTGTCGCACAAGACCGCCGTGGCGGAAGAGCGGACGAAGCGTCGCGGCGAGCTCCTCACGTCGCTGGAAGAGGGCGAGATTCGCGAGGGCACGGTCAGGCGGCTGACCGACTTCGGCGCGTTCGTCGATATCGGCGGCGTCGACGCGCTGCTGCCGATCAGCGAGATGTCCTGGACGTACATCAAGCATCCGTCGGAGGTCGTCCGGCGGGGCCAGCGGCTCAAGGTGGCGGTGCTCCGCGTCGACCGCGAGGCCGGGCGCATCTCGCTCGGGCTCAAGCACATCTTGCCCGATCCCTGGCAGCACCTCGGCGACGCGTACAAGTCCGGCCAGACCGTGTCCGGCAAGGTTGTACGGATCGTCGCGTCCGGCGCGTTCTTGCGCCTCGGCGAGGTGGACGCGTTCATTCCGATCTCGGAGCTTGCGGACAAGCGCGTCGGCAAGGTCGAGGACGTGCTCACCGTGGGCCAGAGCGTCGACGCGCTCATCACCGAAGTGCGTCCCGAGGAGCGTCGTATGATCGCCAGCCTGAAGCGGCTCGCGCGGGTGCGGGAGCGCCAGCAGGTCAAGGATTACATCTCGAATCAGGAGCCGTCCGGGCGCGTGACGATCGGCGACATCGCCGGGGACCTGCTGCGCCGGGCGGTGACCACACCGGAGCGCGGTGCGGAGCCGGACCAGCCGGCGGCCACGACCCCCGTGCCGCCCGATACCAAGGCAGGGTAGGTGCCGACGCCGCCGGCGCCAGACAAGCACGCCGTGCCGGCGGACCGCCTGTCGGCGGACTCGCCGGCCACGATGAAATCACACCCGGCTCCTCCCGCCCCCGTCGCGGGGGCACCATCCGTGTCCCACATGTTGTTCGAGGTGGACGGCGGCATCGCGCGCCTGACCGTCAACCGCCCCGAGGCGCGGAACGCCATGACGTGGGCGATGTACCAGCAGCTCGTCGAGATCAGCGAAGAGGTGGATCGCGACGACCGCATCCGCGTGCTCGTGGTGACCGGCGCCGGCGGCCGCGCGTTCGTCTCCGGCACAGACATCTCGCAGTTTCCCGCGTTCCGCGGCAACCCGCAGGCCGGCATCGACTACGAGGAGCGGATTGACGAGGTGACGGGGCGGCTCGAGGCGGTCGCGAAGCCGACGATCGCGTCGATCCGGGGGTTCTGCGTGGGCGGCGGGCTCGGGATCGCGATGACGTGCGACCTTCGTATCGCGTCCGAGGATTCGCGGTTCGCCGTCCCGGTCATCCGGCTCGGCAACTGCCTGTCGATGAACAACTACGCCCGGCTGGTCGCCCTCATCGGCCCGGCGCGCGCCAAGGAGATGATCTTCACGGCGCGCTTTGTCGAGGCGCGCGAGTCGCTTGCCTGGGGCCTCGTGAACGAGGTCGTGCCGCCGGAGGTCCTCGAGGCGCGCACCCGTGAGCTCGCCGAGGCGATCGCTGCGGCCCCGCCGATCACGCTACGGGCCAGCAAGGAGGCGGTGCGCCGCGTCATCAATCAGCTGCTCCCGCAGAATCGCGGCCACGATCTGATCGGCATGTGCTACAACAGCGCCGATTTCCAGGAGGGCGTCGCGGCGTTCCTGGACAAGCGCGCGCCGCGCTGGACCGGCCGCTAACCGTCCGCCGTCCGTCGCTTTATCATAGGGGTACACGACTCGGCCACCCTCGGCCCGTATCTCGTCCACGAAGGGAGGCACGCCATGAGTGTCGTCCATCTCGCGCGGGCGCGCGTCTACCAGGAGAAACGGCCCAACCGGCGCGCGTACCTCGGCAACTTTCCGGAGCCGGTCCGGTACGGCGTGAACAGCGGCATCAAGGACTTCTACAAGATGGAGCCCGAGGAAGAGCTGCCGGCGACGCTCGATCACCTGGTGGGCGCCGCGGCCGGCTGACTGACCGGCACCCTCGCGGGCGCGCTGGAGGCGCGCGGGATTCCAAGCTACCCGAACAAGCTCTGGACCGAAGCGGAGGGCACGATCGAGGCGCCGGACCGTGTCATGAAGCTCACGACGATGCGTGTGACATACCATCTCAAGATCCCGAAGGGCAAGCGGGCCGACGCTGAGCGCGCGCTCGCGGTCTTCGAGCGCGGCTGCCCGGTCGCGCAGACGCTGAAGGGCTGCGTCGAAATCTCCCACGCCTGGGAGATCACCGAGGAATGAAGACGGTGCGGGCGTCGTGTGCCTCAACGCCGGCGGCCGCGGAGGAGAACGACGGCCGGCGGACGAACCGCAGGTCGATCGGATAGCACATTCGGGAGACGGAGTGATCGCCCATGACGTACGTGTTTCGCTGCGCTTCCTGCCGCCACGAGTTCGAGATCATCGCGACGGTCGCCGAGTACGAGAATCAGGGCTTGCCCGCCTGCCCCAAGTGCGGGAAGGCCGCCGCGAAGCGTGTGTTCACGCCGGTAATGGTGATGACGGGCGCGCGCGGGTCCGACGCGGGCGACCTGCCCTCCGGCGGCGGCGGCTGCTGCGGCGGCGGAGCGTGCGGCTGCGGCCACGTGCACTAGCGGAGCCGATCGCGACGTCGTAAGAACGTGCGCGGCCGGGCCGGCGTTAGCCGGCCCGGCCGCGATGTCTACTGTCGTCCACACCCCGGAGACGCTCATGAGGCCCCCATGCTGAATGAACGCCTGGCCGCCCGCGAGCGCGACGGCCGCCCGATCCGGGTCGGCGTCGTCGGCGCCGGCCGGTTCGGAACGATGATCATCTGCCAGCTCGCGGCGATGCGGGGAATGCGCGCATCGGTCGTGGCCGACCTCGATCCGGCGAGGGCACGCACGGCGCTCGGGCACGCCGGCGTCGCGGACGATCGCATCGTCGACGCGGGGCGGGCCGACCGCGCCAACCCGGCGATCGCCCGCGGGGACTCGGTCGTCACCTCCGACGCCAAGGTGCTTGTCGAAAGCGACCTCGACGTCGTTGTGGACGCCACCGGCAGCCCCGAGGCCGCGTCCGCCACCGCCCAGGCGGCGATCCGCCGCGGCCGCCACGTCGTGATGGTCACGGTCGAGGCCGACGTGCTCGTGGGCTCGGTGCTCCGCCGTGCCGCCGACGAAGCGGGGGTGGTGTACTCCGCGGCGTACGGCGATCAGCCGGCGCTGATCTACGAGCTGTACGACTGGGCGGCCGCGCTCGGGCTGGACGTCGTGGCGGCCGGGAAAGGCACGAAGTACCTGCCCGCCTACCGGAAAGCTACGCCCGACGACATTTGGGAGCGCTACGGGATGCCCGGCCACGCGGGCGCCGGCCTGAATCCCAAGATGTACAACTCGTTCACGGACGGCACGAAGTCGGCGATCGAGATGGCGGCGGTGGCCAACATGACGGGCCTGCGGCCCGACGTCCGGGGGATGCACTTTCCCGCCGCGGGCACCGACCGGCTACCGGAGGTGCTGAAACCGCGCGAAGACGGCGGCATCCTGCATCACGCCGGCGTCGTGGAGGTGGTCAGCTCGATCGACCGCGAGGGCCGGCCCGTGCCGAACGACCTCCGCTGGGGGGTGTACGTCGTCTTCACGTCGCCGCGCCCCTACGTCCGGGGGACGTTCCGGGACTACGGCCTGGCGGTCGACGCTACGGGGAAGTACGCGTCGTTCTACCGCCCCTACCACTTGGTCGGCCTCGAACTGCCGATCAGCGCGGCCCGCGCGGTGCTGGACGGCGTGCCGACAGGCGCGCCGCGGCTTGTGCCGGTCGCCGCGGTGGTCTCGGCGGCCAAACACGCCCTGCGAGCGGGCGATGTGCTCGACGGCGAGGGCGGATCCACCGTCTACGGGCTGGCCGACGACGCCGTCGCGGCCGCGCGGGAGCGCCTGCTGCCGATCGGCCTTTCGCACGGGGCGCGGGTGGTGCGGGACGTCGCGGAGGACGGCCTCGTCCATCTCGACGACGTGGTCCTGGACACCTCCTCGGCGCTCTACCGTCTGTGGGAAGAGCAGCAGCGGCTGGTGCCGGCGCCCGGAACATGAGCAAGGGCCGGTTGGAAGCGTTCAGCGACGGCGTCTTCGCCATCATCATCACGATCATGGTGCTCGAGTTGACGCCGCCGCGCGGGCCGGACCTGACCGCGCTCGTGGTCGTGCTGCCGACGCTGGTGAGCTACGTGCTCAGCTTCACCCTGGCCGCGATCTACTGGAACAACCATCATCACCTGTTGCAGGCGGCGCAGCACGTGGACGGCCGAGTGCTCTGGGCCAACCTGCACCTGTTGTTCTGGCTGTCGCTCATCCCGTTTGCCACGGCCTGGATGGGACGCACAAACTTCGCCCCGTGGCCGGTGGCGATCTACGGGCTCGTGCAGTTCCTGGCCGGGGGCGCGTACTACCTTCTGACCCGGGCGCTCATTGCGCTGCACGGCGGTGCCTCGACGCTGGCGCGGGCCGTGGGGAGGGACGTCAAGGGCCGGATGTCTCTGGCCATCTACGCGGCCGCTCTGCTCGTGGTGTTCGTGAACGCCACGCTGGCGTTCGCGCTGTACATGGTGGTCGCGGTGCTCTGGTTTCTCCCGGATCGCCGCATCGAGAAGGCGCTGGGAAGGTAGCCGGCCCCGCGGCACGAAGCGAAACACCGACGCCGGACATCTGCCGGCGTCTTTGATCGGAGGGAGCGCATGAGCGAGTGGTCCGGCACGATGATCAAATGCCTGACGGAGCGGGGGATCGGGCTCGTCACGTACGTGCCGGACAAGGTGCTGATCCCGCTGATCGACGGCTTCCGGTCGCATCCCGGCGTCACCGCGTTCTCCGCGACGCGGGAGGAGGAGGCCGTCGGCATCGCCGCCGGCGCGTCGCTCGGGGGGACGCCGTCGGCGGTGATGATGCAGAGCAGCGGGTTCGGCAACGTCCCGAACGCCCTCGCCTCGCTCCTCGTCCCGTACCAGCTTCCGGTCGTGCTCGTCATTTCCGAGCGCGGCGTGCTCGGCGAGTTCAACGCGGTGCAGGTGCCGATCTCCCGCGTGATCCGCCCGTCGCTGGACGCGCTCGGGATTCCGCACGTCACGCTCGAGCGTGACGACGAGGTGGCGTTCCTCGTGACCCGCAGCGTTCATCAGGCGCACCGGACGCAGCAGCCCGCGGCGCTGATCCTGTCGCCGAGGCTGACCGGCGGCAAGATGGAAGGGTAGGGGCGCGGGATGGACGCCACGGGCACCGACACACGCACGAAAGCCGGCGGCAAGGTGATGAGCCGGTTCGACCTCACGAAACGGCTCGTCGGGCGCCTCACCCGCGGTGAGGCCGTCGTCGCCGGCATCGGCAACGCCAACTTCGATCTGTTCGCCGCCGGCCACCGGCCGGAGAACTTCTACATGCTCGGGAGTATGAGTCTCGCCGTGCCCATCGCTCTCGGCGTCGCGCTCGCGCAGCCCTCGCGGCGCGTCTTCGCGATCGAGGGCGATGGGTCCATGCTGATGAACCTCGGCGCGCTCGCCACCGTGGCGATGGTCGCGCCCCAGAACCTTACGGTGATCGTCTGGGACAACGGGACCTACCAGATCACCGGGGGGCAGGCGGCCGCGACCGCGGAAGCGACCGATCTCGCCGTTGTCGCGCGCGGGGCGGGCATCGTGCAGAGCGCCTGGGCGCGCGACGAGGCGGAGTTCGAGCGCCTCGTCGGCGAGGCGCTTTCGGGGCGCGGGCCGCGCTTCATCGCCGCCCTTGTGAACCAAGAGCCCGGCGCCGGCCGGCCCGAACGGGATCCGGTCTTGGTGAAGGACCGCTTCATGCGCGGCCTCGGCGCGAAACCGCCGAATCCCGCCTAGAGCGCGTTTACGTGGCCGCCGTTCACCGGTTTGCGCCGCAGACGTACCACACCACGATGGCGACGCGCGACGCGGCGCTGGTGGTCGTTTCCGGCGACACCGTCGTCACGACCACCGTCGACGCGCGCGGCCAGGATGCGTCCGGGAAACAGGTGACCGCGCGGGGGAACCCGCAGACCGGTCCGTTCTTCGTCGAGGGGGCCGAACCCGGAGACCGCCTCAGCGTGCGGCTCGAGGTGCTGCGGCCCAACCGGCGCTGGGGATGGAGCGCCACGGCGATCGCCCCGAACGTCCTCGATCCCGAGGCCGTCGCGGAAGCGCCGCAGCCGGTCCTGGGACGCTGGGACGTCGACGTGGAGGCGGGTACCGCGACGCTGCTCGAGCCGGAGACGCGCCTCGGCCGGCTCACGCTGCCGATCGCGCCGATGGTGGGGTGCTTCGGCGTCGCCCCGGCGGGCGGCCAGGCGATCTCGACGGCGACCTCCTCGACCCACGGCGGCAACATGGACTACCGCGGCTTCGTGGAAGGCGTGACCGCGCACTTTCCGGTGTTCGCGCCCGGCGCGCTCTTCTACATCGGCGACGGCCACGCGGTCCAGGGCGACGGGGAGATCGTCGGGACCGGCGTCGAGATCTCGTGCGACGTGCGCTTCACGCTTACGCTCGTGAAGCGCGCGTCGATCGCGTGGCCGCGCGGCGAGACCGCGGGCGAGATCTTCACGCTCGGCAACGCGAGACCACTCGACCAGTGCGTGCAGCATGCGACGACCGAGATGGTGCGCTGGCTCGTCGACGCATACGGGTTCGACGCCCGCGGCGCGCATCTGCTCCTCGGCCAGGCGGCGCGCTACGACCTCGCCAACGTCTACGATCCGGCTTACACGATGGTCTGCCGCCTCTCGAAGCGGCTGCTGCCGGCCGCGCGGACGGCATGAAGATCGTCCGCGTCGAGGTCTACGGCCACGACCTCCACTACATCCACGGGACGTACGTGATGTCGGGCGGGCGCGAAATCACCGCGCTGCCGAGCACCGTCGTTCGGGTGATCGCCGACGAGGGCGCGGAGGGGTGGGGGGAGGTCTGCCCCCTCGGGACCACGTATTTGCCGGGCTTCGCGGAGGGCGCGCGCGCCGCGATCCGCGAGATGGCCCCCGCGATTCTCGGCGCGGATCCGCGGCAGCTGGGCCCCGTGCGGGACCTGCTCGACCGGGCGCTCGCCGGGCACGCCTACGCGAAGAGCCCGATCGACGTGGCGTGCTGGGACCTCCTCGGTCAGGCGGCGGGCGTGCCCCTCGCGTCGCTGCTCGGCGGCCGGCGGCAGGACCGGTATCCGCTGTACTTCGCGGTGCCCCTCGGCGCACCGGCCGAGATGGCCGCCTACGCCGCCGCGCGGCGCGCGGAAGGCATCCATCGGTTTCAGCTCAAGGTCGGCGGCCGGCCGCACGACGACGTCGCCCGCGTGCAGCGCGTGCTCGAGGCCACGGGCGACGACGACGTCGTCGTCGCCGACGCGAACGGCGGCTGGCAGCTTCAAGACGCGATCGTGGCGGCGCGCCTGCTCGACGCGCTGCCCCGCGTCTACCTCGAGCAGCCGTGCCGGACGCTCGAGGAGTGCCTCGCCGTGCGCCGGCACACCACGCTGCCGATGGTGCTCGACGAGGTCATCACCGACGTGCCGTCGCTGCTGCGCGCCCACGCGGCCGGCGGCCTCGAAGCGTTCAACCTCAAGATCAGCAAAGTCGGCGGCCTCACGACGGCGCGGCTCCTGCGTGACCTCGCCGACTCACTGGGGCTGCGCGTCACGATCGAGGACACGTGGGGCGGCGATCTCGTGACCGCCGCCGTCAGCCACCTCGCGGCGAGCACGCGGGCCCGCACGCTCTTCACCGTGTCCTTCATGAACGACTGGGTGAACGAGCACCTCTGCGGCTACGAGCCGCGCTCGCGGCAGGGCGTCGGCGCCGCGCCGTCGGGTCCGGGCCTCGGGGTGCGCGTGGACCGCTCGCTGCTCGGCGCGCCGCTCTTCACCGCCGCCGCGTAGCGGTGTAGTCGCACCACCGCCGGATCGGACACACTTCGCAACGCGGCCGCCGCGCCGTGCAGACCTCGCGGCCGTGCCGCACCAGGAAGCGGTGCAGCGGCCCGTAGCGCGCCGGCGGGATCAGCGCTTCCATCCAGGCGTGCGCGTCTTCAGTCGACATGCGCGGCGGAATCAGCCCGAGCCGCCGGCCGACGCGGTCGACGTGGGTGTCGACGGCGAAGGCGGGCTTGGCGAGCGCGAACTGCATGACGATCGCTGCGGTCTTCGGCCCCACGCCCGGCACGCTGCGCAGCCACGCGCGCGCCTGCTCGCGCGGCCACCGGCGGAGGAACGCCAGCGAGAGCCGGCCGCGCTCCGCCGCCAGGCGGCGCAGCACCGCGTGGATCCGCGGCGCCTTGAGGGACGCCAGCCCCGCGGGCCGGATCGCCGCCGCGATGCCCGCCGTGGACGCCGCGCGGACCGCCTCCCAGGTCGGATATCGCCGGCGCAGCTGTGCGTAGGCCCGGCCGCTGTTCACGTCGCTGGTGTGCTGCGAGAGGATCGTGCCGATGAGCGCCCCGAGCGGATCGCGCTTCCGCCACGGCCGCAGCCGGTAGCCCCGCCGGAGGACCCGGTCGACCGCCGCGGCCCTGCGACGAAGCCGGGTCGGCGGCCGCGTCATCTCGTTTTTCATGCCGCCCGCTCTTCAAGATGCGACGTGGCCCGCACCTTCCGGCTTCGGAAGCCGGGCCGTCGGGTTAGGGTGCGAGCCGCGTATCGGACTTCGTTTGAACTAGCGCCCGACGAGCCGGAGCGACGGCGTCGCGTTCCAGGCCTGCAGCACGCGGACGTAGTTGGCGCGCTCGAAGGCGGCCGGATCGGGACAGCGCTCGAGGTTCAGGCTCCCCCGCATCTGCCGCAGCGAGACGTATTCGTGCGCGTCCATCCAGGCTTCCATCTCCCGGCGGACGACGCCGAGGTACTGCGGGCCGCGCAGCAGCAGCGCCGAGACGAGCTGGACGGCGTCGGCGCCGGCCATCACCGCCCTGATCGCGTCCAGCGCGGTGTGCACGCCCCCCGTGACGGCCAGCGAGGCGCGCAGGCGGCCCGACAGAATCGCCAGCCAGTGGAGCCGCAGCGGCAGTTCCGTGCCGGTGGAGAGCGCAAGCCGCGGCGCCACGTTGAGCGATTCCGGGTCGATGTCCGGCTCGTAAAAGCGGTTGAACAGGACGAGCCCGTCGGCCCCCGCGGCGTCGATTTCCGACGCGAAGTGCGCCATCGCGGAGAAAAACGGCGACAGCTTCACGGCCACGGGGATCTTCACTTCGGCTTTGACTGCGCGCAGCAGCGTGAGCAGGCGGCGCTCGACGGCGCCCGCCGTCTCCCGCGGGTCGGTGGAGATGTGGTAGACGTTGAGCTCGAGCGCGTCGGCCCCGGCCTCCTCGATGCGGCGCGCGTAGCCGAGCCACCCGCCGGCGGAGGTGCCGTTCAGCGACGCGATCACCGGCAGGCCGACGGCGGCTTTGATGCGCGCGATCTGCGCGAGGTACTGCTCGGGGCCGAGCGCAAAGTCGCTCGGCCGCGGCAGATAGGAGAGGGCCTCCGCAAACGAGTCGGCGTGCGCCTCGAGATGGTGGACCGTGGCAAGCTGCTCGCGGACGAACTGCTCCTCGAACAGCGAGTGCATGACGATCGCCGCCGCGCCGGCGTCGGCCAGGCGCCTGACGGTGTCGAGATTGTCCACCATCGGCGAGGCGCCCGGCATCAGCGGACTGCGCAGGCGGAGGCCGAGATACGTCGTGGAAAGGTCCGCCATGAGCGCCTCCTAGTCGGCCGCCGTCGCCGAGGGCGCGGCGGCGTCGCCGCCGGTCCCCGCGGCCGGGACGGCGTTGAGATGAGCCAGTTGCTCGTAGAGCCGGTACTTCACCTGTACGTCGTGCCGGATCTCTTCCAGCAGCCGGCGCGCCCGCTCCGGGTCCGCGCTCTCGACCATGCGGAACCGGGTCTCGTTGTAGAGGAACCGTTCCAGGTCTCCTTTCGGCGGAGCGGAGTCGAGGATGAGCGGGTTCTTGCCCTCCGCCCCGCGGCGGGGATCGTACCGGAAGAGGGGCCAGTAGCCGGTCTCCACGGCGAGTTTCTGCTGCTCGGCGCCGTGCACCAGATCGTACCCGTGCGCAATGCACGGGCTGTAGGCGACGATCAGCGACGGGCCGGGGTAGGCGTCCGCCTCGAGCAGCGCGTGCACGGTCTGCGTGTCCTTGGCCCCAAACGCCACCTGCGCCACGTAGACGTTCCGGTAAGTCATCGCCAGGAGCGCCAGATCCTTCTTGGGCGTCGCCTTGCCGGCGGCGGCGAACTTGGCGGCGGCGCCGCGGGGCGTCGCTTTGGACTGCTGGCCGCCGGTGTTGGAGTACACTTCCGTGTCGAGGACCAGGATGTTGACGTCGCGTCCCGAGGCCAGCACGTGGTCCAGGCCGCCGTAGCCGATGTCGTAGGCCCACCCGTCGCCGCCGACGATCCACACGCTCTTGTACACCAGGTAGTCCGCGACGCGCTCGAGCCGGCGCGCGTCCGGCGCGGCCAGGTCCGCGCAGCGCCGCCGCAGCAGCGCTACCCGCGTCCGTTGCGCCGCGATGCCGGCGTCGGTTGTCTGATCGGCGGCGAGCAAGTCACGGGTCAGGTCGGTGCCGAGGGCCGGCGCAAGCCGTCCCAGCAGCCGGCGCGCCCGCGCGGTGAGCCGGTCTACGGCCAGCCGGAAGCCGAGCCCGAACTCCGCGTTGTCCTCGAAGAGCGAGTTGGCCCAGGCCGGGCCGCGGCCGTCGCGGTTGACGGTGTACGGAGTCGTCGGGAGGTTCGCGCCGTAGATGGACGAGCAGCCGGTCGCGTTGGCGATGAGGACGCGGTCGCCGACGAGCTGGGTCAGCAGCTTGAGATACGGCGTCTCACCGCAGCCCGCGCAGGCGCCGGAGAACTCGAAGAGCGGCGTCCGAAACTGCGACTCCTTGACATCGTGCTTGAGGCGCGCGGGGTCGGGCGCCGGCAGCGTCAGGAAGAACTCCCAGTTCTCCCGCTCGGTCTCGCGCAGCGGCGGCTGCGGCGCCATGTCGATCGCCTTGTGCCGGGGGTTGGTCTTGTCCTTCACCGGGCAGACCGCGACGCACAGGCCGCATCCCGTGCAGTCCTCCGGCGCCACCTGCAGCGTGTACCGGTAGCCCGTGAAGTCGAGTCCCCTGTAGTCGGTCGACTTGAACGACGCCGGGGCCCCGTCGAGGTGAGCCGGCTCGTACAGTTGGGCCCGGATGACCGCATGCGGGCAGACGAAGGCGCACTTGTTGCACTGGATGCAGATCGCCGGATCCCACACCGGGATTTCCTGCGCGATGTTGCGTTTTTCCCACCGGCTCGTTCCGACCGGCCACGTGCCGTCCGGTGGAAACGCGCTGACGGGCAGGAGATCGCCCTGATCGGCCAGCATCAGTCCGGTCACGCGCCGGACGAAGTCGGGCGCGGCATCCGGCAGCAGCGACGGCCGTCCCCGGGCGGCCGTGACCTGTGACGGGACCGCGACCTGATGCAAGTGCGCGAGCGTCTCGTCGACCGCCTGCCAGTTCCGGCGCACCACCTCGTCGCCGCCGGAGCCGTAGGATTCCCGGATCGCGTCTTTGATCTTTGCGATCGCCTCGTCGCGCGGCAGCACCCCGGAGATGGCGAAGAAGCAGGTCTGCATGATTGTGTTGATCCGGCCGCCCATTCCCGTCCGGCGCGCGACGTCGAGCGCGTCGATCACGAAGAACCGCAGGCGCCTGCCGACGATCTCGCTCTGCACTTCGCGGGGGAGGTGATCCCAGACCGCGTCCGGCCCGTACGGCGCGTTCAACAGGAAGACCGCGCCGGGAGCGGCGTACCGCAGGACGTCCCGGCGCTCCGTGAAATGGAACTGGTGGCAGGCGACGAAGTTGGCGCGGCGGATCAGATACGGCGACCGGATGGGGCGCGGACCGAACCGCAGGTGCGACACGGTCATCGCCCCCGACTTCTTGGAGTCGTAGACGAAGTAGCCCTGCGCGTAATTGGCCGTGTGCTCGCCGATGATCTTGATCGAGTTCTTGTTCGCACCTACCGTCCCGTCGGCGCCGAGCCCGAAGAACACCGCGCGGGTCACATCGTCCGGCTCGATGTCCCACTCGGGATCGAAGGGCAGCGAGAAGCCGGTGACGTCGTCGGTGATTCCGACCGTGAAGTGGCGCTTGGGGTGCGGCTTCGCCAGTTCCTCGAACACTGCCCGGACCATCGCCGGCGTGAACTCCTTGGAGGAGAGGCCGTACCGGCCGCCGATCACGACCCGGACTCCCGCCGGCGCGGCGCCGTCCGGCGCTTCGTGCAGCGCGGTGACGACGTCGAGGTAGAGCGGCTCGCCCACGGCGCCGGGTTCCTTGGTCCGGTCGAGGACCGCGACGGCGCGCACGGTGCGAGGCAGCGTTGCGATAAAGTCGGCCACCGAGAACGGCCGGTAGAGGCGCACCGTAACCACGCCGACCTTCTCGCCGCGTTCGCGCAGCCGCTCCGCCGTCCCGACGGCGGTCTCCGCCCCGGAGCCCATGATCACCAGCACCCGCTCGGCCGCGGGATCCCCGGCGTAGTCGAACAGATGGTACGCGCGGCCGGTGAGCCGCGCGAACGCGTCCATCGTCTCCTGCACACGCTGGGGGCAGGTGAGGTAGAAGGGATTCGCCGCCTCGCGTGCCTGGAAGAACACGTCCGGATTCTGGGTCGTTCCGCGCAGCACGGGGCGATCCGGGGTCAGCGCGCGGGCCCGATGCGCCTCGATGAGGTCTTCCGGTATCATCGTCCGCAGATCGTCGTCGGTGAGGAGCTCGACCTTCGCGATCTCGTGCGACGTCCGGAAGCCGTCACAGAAGTGGAGGAACGGCACCCGGGCCCGGAACGCGGCGCTGTGGGCGATGCAGGCGAGATCGTGCGCCTCCTGCACCGACCCGGAGGCGAGCATGGCAAACCCGGTCTGCCGGCAGGCCATCACGTCGGAGTGATCGGCGAAGATGGACAGCGCGTGGGTGGCGACGGTCCGGGCGGCCACGTGCATCGTGAACGCCGTGAGCTCGCCCGCGATCTTGTACAGGTTGGGGAGCATGAGCAGCAGGCCCTGAGAGGCGGTGAAGGTGGTCGTGAGCGCGCCGGCCTGCAGCGCGCCGTGGACGGCGCCGGCGGCGCCGCCCTCCGCCTGCATTTCCACCACCTGGGGGACGGCCGTCCAGAGGTTCGTTCGGCCCTGAGCCGCCCACTCGTCGGCCAACTCACCCATCGGCGAGGCAGGGGTGATCGGATAGATCGCGATGACTTCGTTCAGGCGGTAGGCGACGGATGCGATCGCCTCGTTGCCGTCGATCGTGGAGACCGGGCGAGCGGACGTGCGGACGGCGCGCCCGGTGGCGGGGCTCACCAACATCGGACTTTTCCTTTCTCGGTTGCGTCGCGCGCCTGTACGCGCTCGCGGTGGAACTCCTCGTAGGTTCATGAAGCAAGACGAGCGCAAAGGCTGTCTCGGGCTCATGATAGGCGTGGGGCGGCGGCGTCCACCATCGGACCCCAAATTGATCCTCCATCCGCTCCCGTCCCGATGAGGCCGCCGGCCGGCGGCAGGAGTCGGCTCTCCCGCTGACGGACCTCCGCGGTGTGCCGATCCACCCGGGCACGGACGGCAAATGAAGGATCACCGCGCGGAAGACGGCGAGTCGGGGGCGGTGCGGCTGGGGCGGCCGCCCCAAGCGGCGGCCGACTCGCACGACTATCCGCGCATTATGGGGATCACGATCGTCGTCGCCGCGGCCGTCGTCGGGATCAACCTGCTGACCGACCTCAGTCATGCGCTCATCGACCCGAGAATCGCTCCCGGCGCCGGGGGCGGAGAGGCGCGTGGCTGAGTACGACCTCCTCGTTACCGGCGCCGACGTCGTCACGCCGGCGGCGGTCCGGCGGTTGGACATCGCCGTGCGCGGCGGCCGTGTCGCGGCGCTCGGCGTCCCGGGGACTTTCGGCGACGCGGACCGCGTCATCGACGCCGCGGGCGGGGTGGTGCTGCCCGGCGTGATCGACCCGCACGTGCATTGCCGGATCCACAGCCACCACGTCGACGACCTGCCCACCGTGCTGGAGGCCGCGGCGGCCGGAGGCGTGACCACGGCGCTTGTCCATCTGCTGCCGGCGGCCACGGTGGCGGCGACGCCGCTCGATCTGCTCCAAGAGTTTCGGGACCTGGGAAGGCGCGAGGCGCCGATCGATTTCTCGTTTCATGCCTGGCTGCCCGAGCGGCCGGGCACGCTCGAGCAGATTCCCGAACTTCTTGCCGCGGGCCTCCCGTCGTTCAAGTTGTTTTGCGCGTACAAGTCGATCGGGCGAATGGCCTCGGACCCGTTTCTCGTGCGGGCGATGGACGCGATCGCCCGGCAGGGCGGGATGCTGCTGGTGCACGCGGAGGACGGGGACATCATCGACTTCCGCATCGCCGCCCAGCGTGCGCGCGGCCGGGTGGGCGCCGCGGACTACCTCTGGACCCATCCGGACGAGGCGGAATGGGTGGCGGTCGCCAAGACCCTCGGCTACGCCCGCGCGACGGGGTGCCCGCTGTATGTCGTGCACGTCAGTACGCCGCGCGGGGTTGACCTCATCGAAGACGCGCGGCGGGCCGGGCAGCGGGTGTGGTCCGAGACCTGCGTGCAGTACCTCGAGCTCACCGACGAGCTGTTGGCGTCGTGGGGCCCGCTCGCCAAGATCAGCCCGCCGCTGCGCGACGCGGCGGCGAACGAGGGGCTCTGGCGCCATCTCGCCGCGGGACGCATCGATGCGGTGGGCTCGGACCACTCGCCTCACTCGCGTGAGACCAAGGCTCCCGGCTATCGCGACATCTTCGACGCGTGGTACGGCGCGCCGGGCGTGCAGACGCTGCTGCCCGTGATGTGGGACGCCTTCCGGCGCCGGGGGCTTCCGCTGCCGTTGCTGGCCCGGGTGATGAGTGAGGAGCCGGCGCGCATATTCGGGCTCGACCGCAAGGGGGCGATCGCCCCCGGGTTCGACGCCGATCTCGTGATCGTCGATCCGGACGCTGAGACGGAACTCCGCAGCGCCGACCAGATCGGCCGTGCCGGCTATACGCTGTACGAAGGCCGCCGTGTGCGCGGCCGGCTCACGGCGGTGCTGCGGCGCGGCGACGTGCTGGTGGAGGACGGCGTCCTGCGCCGCCGCGGCGGCGGGCGTTTTGTGGCCCGTCGGCCGGCCGGGAGCGCGCCGGCGTGATCCGACCGTTTCGTGCCGGAGATCACGTGGAGTGGAACTCGGAGGCCGGCCGGGTTCGGGGCCGGATCGTCCAAAAGATCACGTCACCGATTGTGTTCAAAGGCTACCGGCGCCACGCGTCGCGCGAGGAGCCCCAGTACCTCATCAAGAGTGACAAGACCGACCACGTCGCGATCCACAAGGGCACGGCGCTGAAGAAGGTCCGGGGCCGCAGAGGCCGCCCGCATGCGTCGAAGCCTCTTGAGCGCTAGGACCGGGTCACGGGAGCGCCGCCCCGGCCGTTCGCCGGCGGCGTCCGGCCGAGGAGCGGTATCGCCTCCACCCGCTCGACGCGCACCCGGACGTCCACGATGGTGGCGCCCCGGTCGTGGACGATCACCGGGTTGCAGTCCAGTTCGGCGATCTGCGGGAGATCGTCCACCATCGCGCCGATCCGGACCAGCAGGTCCGCCAGGGCGTCCACGTCGGCCGGCGGCCGTCCCCGCACCCCGGCCAGCGCCGGCGCAATCTTGAGATCGGCGATCATCTCGTGCGCGTCGCGTTCGGTGAGCGGCGTGAGCCGCACGGAGACGTCCCGCAGAACCTCCACCAGCGTCCCGCCGGCGCCGCAGGCCACGACGGGCCCGAAGCGCGGGTCGTGCACGACGCCCACGATCATCTCGATCCCCGGCGCGGCCATCGACTGCGCGACCCACCCGGTCGCGTGGAGGCCCGCCGCGGTCACGGCGCGGCCCATCTCCGCGGCGGCCGCCCGTACCGCGTCGGCGTTCGCGAGACCGAGCCGTACCGCGCCGGCGTCGGTCTTGTGGAGGAGGTCGGGGCCGGTCGCTTTGAGCGCCACGGCGCGCGCTCCCGTCTCCCGCATCAACGCCTCCGCGGCCGCGACGGCTTCGTCCGGCGTCGCCGCGACCCGCTGCGGGACCAGCGACACTCCGTAGGCGCCCAGCAGCGCCTCGCTCTCGCCGGCGGTGAGCCAGCCGGCGCCGCGGTTCAGAGCCGAGGCGACGACGGCCGCCGCGTCCCGGCGCCGGACGTCCGCGAGCACGGGCAGGGGCGCCGGCGGACGCGACCGCCACACGCCGTAGCGCGCCACCCGCGCGAGCGCGATCCCCGCCGTTTCCGGGAAGACGAACGACGGCAGGCGCACGTCGGGCGCCCTCAACGCGTCGGGTACGCCGTGCGCCGACATGAAGACCGGGATGATCGGCTTCGCACCGGCGATCTCGCGCGCCGCCTCGACGAGGGCGCGGGCGACGTCGGCGGCCTCGGTGACAAGCGGTGGCACGAAGATGACGATCAGGGCGTCCACGTTGGGGTCGGCGGCGACGATCGCGATCGCCTTGTGGTACTGGTCCGCGGTGGCGGCGGCGATCATGTCGACCGGGTTTTCGACGCTCGCCTCGGCCGGCAGTACCGCGCGCAGCCGCGCCTGAGTCTCCTCGCCGAAGGCCGGCAGCACCAGACCCTCGGCCTCGCAGTTGTCGGCGCAGAGCACGCCGGCGCCCCCGCCGTTGGTGATGACGGCGACCCGGTTGCCCGCCGGCACCGGCTGGTTCGCGAGGAGCGAGGCGACGTCGAACAACTCCTCGAGCGTATCGGTGCGGATGACGCCGGCCTGCCGGAACAGCGCGTCGACCGTTACGTCGGAGGCGACGAGCGCGCCGGTGTGCGACGAGGTCGCGCGCGTCCCCGCGGGCGACCGCCCACTCTTCACGGCGACGATCGGCTTCGTCCGCCCCACCCGTCGCGCGATCCGGGCAAACCGGCGCGGATTGCCGAACGACTCGAGGTACAGCAGGATGACGTCCGTGCCCGGATCCGTCTCCCAGTAGTTGAGCAGATCGTTGCCGGAGATGTCGGCCTTGTTGCCGACGGACACGAACGTCGAGAGCCCGAGGCCGAGCGACGCGGCGTAGTCGATGATCGCGAGCCCGAGCGCGCCGCTCTGCGTCGAGAACGCCACCCGCCCCGCCGGCGGCATCTGCGGCGCGAAGGTCGCGTTGAGCCGCACCGCGGGGTCGGTGTTGAGGAGTCCCATGCAGTTCGGGCCGACCAACCGCATGCCGTTCGTCCGGCAGATGCGGAGCAGCTCGGCCTGGCGCGCCCGGCCCTCGGCGCCGCCCTCGCCGAACCCCGCGGAGATGACGACCAGCGCGCGGACACCTTTCTCCGCGCACTGCGCGGCCACGTCGCAGACGTAGGCCGCCGGGACCGTGACCACCGCGAGGTCTACGGGACCGGGGATGTCGCCGACGGTGCGATAGGCCGGCACGCTCTGCACGACGGGCGCCGACGGATTGACGGGGTAGACGGGGCCTTCGAACCCATCGCGCAGGAGATTGTGGAAGACCTCTCCGCCGATGGTCCCCCGCCGCCGCGACGCGCCGATCACCGCGACCGCGCGCGGCGCGAAGAAGGCGCGCAGCGCGTTCTGCGCCGCGATCTGGTCCCGCCGCTCGAACCGGGAGAGCGCCTCCTCGGTCAGCGACGTTGGAAATGTGACCATCAGCTCCCAGCCGCTGTAGTGAACGTCGACCGGGAAGCCCGCCTCCCGGAACACTTCGATCATCCTCAAATTGTCCGGCAGCACGAGCGCCTGGAACGTATGAATCTCGCGCCCCGCGGCGATCTGCGCGAGCTGGCCGAGCAGGATGGTGGCGATGCCGCGGCCCTGGTAGGCGTCCGCGACGGCGAACGCCACCTCGGCGTGGTCGCCGTCGACGGTGCTGTAGGATGCCTCCGCCACGATTTCGTCGTGCGGGCCGTGGGTTCCGACGAGACTGACCCGCCGCACGTGGTCCGCGGCCACGTCGCGCCGCACCTGCTGGACGAGCGCCGCGTCCGACAGCGGAGAGAAGAAGCGCATGAGCCGCGCGTCCTCGGACAGGGCCGCGTAGAACGCCAGCAGCCTCGATTCGTCGTCGGGACGGATGGGACGCACGTGGAGTGTGGAGCCGTCGCGCAGCACGACGTCTGTCTCGCGCGAGGCAGGGTACGCGACGGTCGCGGGCACCGCACCCGTGTCCATCTTAGAACGCGACCCGGCCGAGGGCGAGGTCGTCGCGGCGGTAGGCGAGGTGGTCGGCGTGTACGGCCACCACGCCGTCGACCGAGCGGATCCACTTCACGAGCAGCGCCCAATCGCTGTGCCGGTCCACCGTGCCGGTCGCGGTGACGACGCCGTTCGCGCACGAGAGCGTGAGGGCCGCGGGATCGATGTAGAGCTCCCGCGCGAGCGTCTCCCGGACCGTCTGCAGAATGCTCTCGTCGCTGCGCAGAAAGACCTTCAAGACGTCCGCGCGCGTCACGATGCCGGCGAGGCGGCCCTCGCGCAGGATCAAGATGCGGTTGATGTCGTGCCGGAGCATCAGGTGCGCGAGCTCCTGGACGTTGGTGTCCTCGGCGGCCGTGATGATGTTCTCCGTCATGACGTCGCGCGCGACAGTGCCGGTCGCCTTGCGGTACCGCCCGAGCATGCGCTCGAGCCGGAGCGACCGGCCGTGCCAGGTGAGGATCGGCGGTTCCGGAATTGGGCGATCCTCCTTTTCGAGGAGGTCGGCTTCGGTCACGACGCCGAGGACGCGTTCGTCCTCGTCCACGACCGGCAGGCCGCTGATCCGGGACCGCAGCATCGTCTCCACAATCCGGCGCACGGGAGTATCCGCGCCCACCGTAACGACGGGACTCGACATGATCTCACGAGCCGTCACGTGCCGCATAGCGAGCCCTCCTCGGAACCGGCCTTCTGAACGGAGTATCGCATGCGCCGGGCGTCCGGCCCATCGGGCCGGGGCATGAAAGCGCGGTCGGGCCGTGAACGGAGGAGGTTAGGGCTCGATGAGGCCCTTGCGGATCGCGTACCGGACGAGCATCGTGCGGTCGTGCAGGTTGAGCTTCTCCATGATGTGGGTGCGGTGCGTCTGGACGGTCTTGACGCTGATGTACAGCTTCTGGGAGATCTCCTGGTTGGTCGCGCCCTCCGCCACCAGCGTGAGGATTTCGCGTTCTCGCTCGGTGAGGCCGTCGTAACTCTCGCGGCCTTCGCCGGTCTCCAGGCGCTTCAGATAGTCCGCCACCACCGCCTTCGCGATGGACGGGTAGAGGAACGCCTCCCCGCGCCGTGCGGCGTGAATGGCCTGCACGAGATCGGTGGCCGCGGCGCGCTTAAGGACGTACCCGGAACCCCCGGCCTTCAGCAACTGAAAGACGTAGGTATCGTCGGCGTGCATCGTGAGCGCGAGCGTGTGCACGTTCGGCAGGGCCGCCTTGATCTGGCGCGTCGCCTCGATGCCGTTGATGCCCGGCATGCTGATGTCGAGCACCGCGACGTCGGGCTTGAGCTTCTTGGCCATCTCGACCGCCTGCAGGCCGTCCTCGGCCTCGCCGACGACCTCGATGTCGGGCTCGTTGGTGAGGATCATCTTGACGCCCTGGCGGACGATCGCATGATCGTCGGCCAGGAGCACCCGAATTTTCGCACGGGCCGGTGCCGGCACCGGAGCCTCCTCCCCATCGTTCGCGTGTCTGTCCGATTGTATCATGCCCGCGCGATCCCTCCAGCGTATTTGGCCCAGGCTACCAACGCAATCAGGCGTTCGCATCGGGCGAACGCCTGATTGGGCCTCGATTCTCGACCCGGTCTAGCGCAGGCTCTCGGTCCTCACCGGAATGCGGCGCTCATCGATCGAGTACCGGAGACCCCGGTCTTCGACGTCGACAACGCCTTCGGTCTTCGCGGCCCACCGCCGCACGAGCTCGGCGTCGGCGTGGGTGTCCACCGTGCCGGCGAGGGTCACGATGCCGTTCCGGCACGAGATTTGCAGCGCCTCCGGATCGATCCACAGCTCGTGCGCGATCCGCCAGCGCAGATCCGTCTCAATCGCCGCGTCCGGCCGGACCACGGTGCGGAGAATGTCCGCGCGGGTCACGATGCCGACCAGCCGCCCGGTCTCGACGACCGGGACGCGGTTGATGTCGTAGGCGATCATGAGGTGCACGAGCTCCTGCACGGTCGCGTCCGGGCCCGCGGTCACGACGCGGGTGGTCATGAGATCGGCCACCGCACGCGCCGTCGGCTTGGACGACCCGTCCAGCGCCTTTGACAGCGCGGTCAGCAGCCGGGGCAGCCCGCCCTCCGCGTCCGCGCCGGCGGCGCCGTCGATCTTTTCCATCACGTCGGATTCCGACACCACGCCTATCAGCATGCCGCCGCGGTCCACGACCGGCACCCCGCTGACGCGGTGCGCGACCATAAGTTCCGCCAAGTCCTTGAGCGGCGCTTCGGGGTGGATGGTGACGACCGGGGTACTCATCAGCTCGCGCGCGCGCATGGGACGGCCTCCTCTCGATCTACGATGCCTTGGCGGCGGCGGTGAGCTCGCGGGCCGTCTCCGGCGTCGCGGCGGTCCACATCTTCGCCGGGCCGCGCACCATCATCACGGGGCACGACGCGTGCCGCACGACCGCCTCGGCAACGCTGCCGAGAACGGCCCGCCTGACGCCGGTCCGGGCGTGCGTGGCCATGACGATCATCGTCGCCTGCAGCGACTCGGCCACGGCGGCGATCTCCTCCTCGGGGTGCCCGACGGCGACGAACTCGTGCAGCCGTACGGTCCGGCGCGCCTCCGCCGGTACGAACGTCGTAAACCACCAGCGCAGGTACACGCGCCCTTCGTCCATCTGCTGGTCCACAAACTTACCCTGGTCCAGGCCCTCCTCGACTTCCCGCGGCAGGATCACCCGGAGCAGGACGAGGGTGGCATCCAGCCGGCGCGCGAGGTCCGCGGCGAACCGCGCGGCCCCGACGGAGGCCTGCGAGAAGTCGGTCGGTACGAGCACTACGGGTCCGGTCAGCGGCGTCGTCATCATGCATCCCTCCCAACAATCCCAGACCAGCGTACCGGGGGAAGGGGGCGGGGCCTATCCGCCCTACGCTCGATTCGGCATAGGCTCCGTATCGGACTTTGCCATGGCATCATGAGTGTTCTCATCAACTGACCGCGGGTAGCGGCGCGACGCCGGTGTCGATGACGTCCGTCTGATACGTGATGGGCACCGCCTTGCGCAGCATCGCCGAAACGGAACAATATTTTTCCTGCGAGAGCGCGACCGCTTTCTCGACCTGCTCGCGGCGGAGACCGGGCCCCGCGGCGGCATAGCGCAGGTGGATCGCCGTCAACACCTTGGGATGTGTATCGGCCCGCTCCGCCGTGACGTCGATCGTGAACCGGTCCACGGGCGCGCGCATCTTTTGGAGGATCGGGATGACGTCCATCCCGGTGCAGCCGGCGAGCGCCATCAGCAGCGCCTCCATCGGCGTAGGGCCGCCCGCCGTCCCACCGTGCGGCGCGTCCATGACGATTCCGAGGGCGTCCGGAGTGACGGCTTCGAACCGCATGCCGGACGCCCACCGTGCTTCGATTCGCATGATCTCACCTCGTCTCTGCGGATACGGCCGGCCGGAGGCGTCCGCCGCGGCGGACGGCACGTGTTGCAGGAAGGCGGCCTCCGGGAGGACACCCTCGAATCCCGGGTCTCGTCGCTGACGACCTTCGGCGCTACTCCCTTGGGTATGACTCTAGGCGGCTCGAGGGAAGCGGGTTATCGGGCCGCGGGCCGATTGAAGATCGGGCGGCCGACCGATCGCCCGGGCGGGAGCGTGTCGCGCGGTTTGAGCGGCGGGCGGAGTATGGCATAATACGCACGTGAGAAGGCGTCGGCTCTGCGCGGTCGTGTTGCTTTTGTCGGTGTGGACGGCGCTCGGGGGCGCCGCCGCCGCGCCCCCTCATCCCCGGGTCGCGATCGTCTTCGAGCACGCGGGCGCCAGCCTGGCGGACCTGCAGCCGATCTACGCGATGCACCGGCCGTTCTCGCTCGGCATCTACCCGCACATGCGGTACTCCGCACAGATCGCGCGCGAAGCGGCGTTGCACGGCCTCGTGCCGATGCTCCATCTGCCTCTGGAGTCGAACAATCCGGCGGATCTTGGCCCGGTGACCGGCATCGTCTGGGTACGCATGAGCGACGCGGAGATTACCCGGGTCGTCGAAGGCGACCTGGCCGGCGTCCGCGGCGTCGTGGGCGTCGACAACCACGGCGGTTCGCGGGCCACCACGGATCCGCGCGTGATGCACGCAACGCTCGCGGTCATCAAGGCTCGCGGCCTCTGGTTCGAGGAGAACCGGGAGACCCCGCGCTCTATCGCGACGATCGTCGCGCGCCAGATGGGCCTCCGGACGATCCCGGAGACCACGCCCCTCGACGACCCGCCGGCCGGCATCGCCGGTAAGCTCAGGGTGTTGATCGCCACGGCCAAGCGGCGGGGATGGGCGGTGGGGGTGGGGCACATCGTCACCGGAACGCCGCAGGTCGTCCGGCGTCTCCTGCCGGAGTTCGATCAGGCCGGGGTCGAGATCGTTCCGGTCACGCAGTTTATCATCGCCCCGTAGCGCCCGGGCCGCCGCCGCGGGGGGTCAGATCCGGGAAATCAACGGAGAATGCCGGTGTGGCCGAGACAGAACCGGCCGGGCTGCGGCCAGACCGCCAGGCCATGCGGTTCGGCTCCGACGGCGATCTTGCGCACGTCACCGTTCGCCGTGTTGATCGCGTAGACCACGTCGTCGAAGCGGCCGGACAGCCAGAGATACCGTCCGTCCGCGCTGACGTTGCCCATGTCCGGGCTGCCCCCGCCGGGGATCGGCCACCGCGCGACGACCTTCCGGGTTGCGAAATCGATCACCGACACGCTCCCGTCCTTGCTGTTGCGCGGCCCGTGGATCTGATTCGAACCCCGGTTCGCGACATAGAGCTTCGTGCCGTCCCGGCTGGGATAGAGGCCGTGGGTGCCGACGCCGGTGTGGATGAAGCCGATCTGCTTGAAGGCGTCGCCGTTGATCACAAAGACGCCGTCCGCGCGCATATCGGCGACGTAGAAAGTGCGTCCGTCGGGCCCCGCGCGCACGTCCTGCGGCATTCCGGGAATGCCGTTGGCCGGCCGTTCGAGCGGCAGCGCCAGATAACCGAGGACCCGGCGGTGCATCGTGTCGACCTTGGCGATGCGGCCGTTGAACTCGCAGGTGAAGATCGCGTAGCGGCCGTCGATCGAGTAGTCGGCGTGGTTGATGCCGGCGCATTGTGGAACGCTCAGCGACCCCTGCAGCGCCATCGTGTGTGGGTCGCGGAAGTCGAGCCGCCGGTGCGCCTCCGCCACGACGATCGCGGACTTGCCGTCGGGAGTGAAGTACAAATTGTACGGATCGTCCACCCGCAGGGCGCGTCCGGGCTTCCCGGTGCGCGGATCGATCGGCGTCAGGCTGCCGTCGGTGCGCCCTTCGGCGTTATTGGTCACCCACAAGGTCCGGAGATCCCACGAGGGCACGACGTGCTGGGGGCTGCGGCCGACCGGGAACCGGTCCACCACCGTGAGGGTGGACGGATCGATTACATACACATCGTCCGACCGGAGGTCGGGCACGTAGACGCGCGGCGGGTCCTTCGCGACCGCCGGAGCGATTTTGCCGCTCGCCGTCTCGCTGAAGATGTTGTGCGGATCGACGACGGGCGGCATGCCGGGGACCGTGGTCACGCCGGGACTCTGCGCGCGCGCCAGCGCGGCGGCCAGTCCTACCGTGCAGGCGAGCGCTGCTGCGAGCGCGATGAGACGGTCTACGGGAGCCCGTGTCAACGCAGAGCGGTGGTCATCCTTTTGCGCAGGCGCCGCAGCGTCCGTGCACGATCAAGGATGCGCCGTGCACGTCGAAGCCGCGGGCGGCGTTTCGAACCAGCGGCATCAGCACGGTCGGATCCACCGGCAAATCCACGACGCGCCGGCACGTGTCGCACACGAGGTGGCCATGCGGAGTGGTGTTCTGCTCCCAGTGGACCGCTCCTCCAGGGAGCGGCAGCGGGGCCGCCAAGCGAAGGCGAGCCAGTTCGTGCAGAATCGCATACACCGTCTTGAGCGCAATGCTCGGGACGGCGCGGCGGATTCGTCCGTGCAGGCCCTCGGCGGTCGGATGACCGTCGGCGCGCTCCAGCGCCCGGAAGACCGCCATACGCTGCGCGGTGATGTTGCGGCCGTGTGCCCGGAACGCGGCCACCGCCTGGGTTGTGGAAAACCGTCCCACCGGAGAAATTGCCACCTTTTTACCGGCGCCAGATTGTAACGATCGGCGCGGGACCATGTACCGCAAGGGCTGGCGCCAGCCGGCCCATCCGACCCTTGACGGCCATTGTTGACCATAGCACTCTAGAATCCGCCTGCGCAAGTCTGTTCGCGTCTGCCGCGCGTGGACGCACCGGGCCGCGGGCCGGCGCGCCGCGTACGGTCGACGCGGCGTAATCCGGGTTCCGTCGGAGGGTAGGAGGCATGTCAATCTGGCAGACGACCGCGCTCGGAGCGCTGGCCGGGTTCACCATCTACCTGGGGCTTCCGGTCGCGCGGCTCGGGACAAGGACGCGAGGCCTTCAGAATTTTCTCAACGCGCTCGCGATCGGCGTGCTGCTCTTTCTCATCTGGGACATCTTGTCGAAGGCGCAGGAGCCGATCGACGAAGCCCTCAAGGGCGCCATGAAATCGGGCCACTGGAACGTCTTCGTCTCTCTCGTGATCATGCTGGTGCTGGGCCTGCTCCTGGGTCTCGTCGGATTGGTCATGTTCGCCGACACCGCGCGCCGGCGGTCGGCGGCTCGAATCCCGGCCGCGCAGCAGTTGACGCTGTTGGTCGCCGCCGGGCTCGGACTCCATAATTTTTCGGAGGGCCTCGCGATCGGCCAGGCGGCCGCGACCGGCGCGATCGGGTTCGCCATCATCCTTATCATCGGCTTCGGGCTGCACAACGTCACGGAGGGGTTCGCGGTCGCCGCGCCCGTGGCCGCGGCGGGCGAGGTGCCTTCGTGGTCGTTCCTCGGCCTCGCCGGGCTCATCGGCGGCGGTCCGACGTTTCTCGGCACGGTGATCGGCTACCGCGTCAACTCGCCGCAGGCGTTTGTGCTCTTCCTGGCGCTGGCCTCGGGTGCGCTGTTCTATGTGATCGGCGAGATGTTCGCCGTCGGCCGCCGCTTCCATCAGCCCCCGGCCGCCGCGTGGGGCATCCTCATCGGGTTTCTCGCGGCGTACGCGACGGACTTGATTTTGACCATCGGGGGCGCGTAGCGTCGCGTCGGGCCCGCCCGCGGCTACTCGAACTGTCGGAGAAACCGCCGGGCGCCCACGGCAAACATCGCGGCGCTGAGGACGGTGAGCCCGGCAACGTCCGGCCACAGCACCGAGAGCGGGGCGCCCTTCAACACCACGCCGTAGCCGATTTCCAGGTAATACCGGTACGGCGACAGTAACGTCAGGTAGTACTGCGCGGGCGGCATCGCTTCGATCGGCGTGATCGTGCCCGAGAGAAACGAAATCGGAATATGCAGGACGAACGCCATGATGAGCGCGGTCGGCATCGTCCGGGCGGTCGTCGCGATGACAAGCCCGAGGCCGCCGGTCGCGATCACCACCAGCGTCGTCGCGACGGTAAAGAGCGCCAGACTGCCGCGGATCGGCATGTCGAACGCGTGCGAAAGAACGCCGAGACTCCCGAGCGTCCCGAGCACGGTCACGAGGGCCATCGGCAAGACCTTGGCCGCCATGATCTCCCACGGTCGGACAGGGCTCACCAGCAGTTGCTCGACCGTGCCCTGTTCCTTCTCGCGGACCATGAACGCGGCGGGGAGCATCATCGCGATGATCATGATCGTCCCGAACAGTTCTTCGAGCCCCCGATACCATTCGGGAATAAGGGCCTCGTTGTAGCGGACCCGAACGCGCGCGTCGACGAGCCCGGCGCCGGCCCCCGCCGGGCTCGTCGGCTGCTGTGCCTGCAGGAACCGCTGCGCGATGCCGGCTACGTACGCGCCCGCGAGCTGGGCGGTCGGCGTATAGGTGCCGTCGCTGATGATCTGCACCGACGCCCGGCCGCCGGCCGCGAGCCGCCGGCTGAAGTCTTCCGGGATCACGACCACCGCCGACGCCTCGTCGCGCTCGAGCACTGTGTCGATCTCCCGCTCCCGCGTGATGATCCGCCCCACGTTGAGGTACGGCGGCCGCAGCCGGTCGATGAGCGCGCGGCTCTGCGCACTCCGGTCGAGGTCGTAGACGGCCACCGGGTAGCGGTTGAGCTCGAACGTGAACTGCGACGCCGCCTGGTACGGGGCCCAGAGGAGGGCGTAGGCGACGACAAACACGAGCACCGGCTCGCGGAAGAACGTCCGCAGTTCCTTTTCAATCAGCGCGAGGAGCCGCACGCGCGTTCACCGCTTCCGCCGTTTGGGAAACGCCAGGGTCGCGACCAGGACGGCCGCGCCGGCGTACCCGGCCAGCCGCAGGAGGCTGTCCGCCCCGGCCGCGAGGCCGAAGCCCTTGAGAAAGACCCCCCGGACCAGGAACATGAAATCCGCGACCGGGAAGAGGTGGCTCATCACACGTCCGCTCGCATCCAGCGTGCCGATCGGCTCCGAGAAGCCGGAGTATTCCATACCGGGCACCATGACGACGACCACCGTGGCCACCAGCGCCGCTACCTGCGTGCGAACCAGGACGGAGACTACGAGTCCGATCGCGGCCGTCGCGATCACGAAGAGGAGCGCCCCGAGGCTGAGCGCGACGAGGCTGCCGAGCATGCGCACGTGGAACAGCCAGACCGCGCAGGCCAGCAGCAGCCAGTACGTAAGGTACGAGATACCGGCATAGGGCACGAGCTTGCCGAGTACGTACTCCCATCCCGCGATCGGCGCGGTCTGGACGTTGAGGATGGCGCCCGACTCCTTCTCCCGCGTGACCGTGAGGCTGGTCAGGATCGGCGGCCACATCAGCAGGTTGATCACGAGCAGCCCCGGCACCATGAAGTTGTTGCTGTCCAGCGTCGGATTGAACCAGATCCGGCTCTCCACCGTGAGCGAGGGAACGGCGGCTGCCGCCGGAAGGCGGAGGGCCGCCGCGGCCAGCCGGTCCTGATTAAACCGGGCCACGATGGCCGCCGCGTAGCCTCGTGAGATGTCGGCGCGCAGCGGCAACGACCCGTCGACCGCCAGCAGTACCGCGGCGGCGCGTCCGGCGGCGAGTGCCCTGCCGAGACCGGAGGGAATCTCCATCGCGGCGCGGATCCGTCCGGCCGCCATTTCGTCGTCCAACGTCCGCGGATTGCGGGTCGCCGTGACGAGACGAAAATAGCCGGAGGCGGTGAATGCCGCCGTGAGTGCGCGGCTCTCGGCCGTTCCGTCGAGGTCTGCGATCCCGAGGGGCACGTTCCGGACGTCATAGTTCATGCCGTAGCCCATCAGCAGCATCGTGACCAAGGGGAAGCCGACCGCCATCAACAGGTAGAATCGGTCGCGCCGGAGGACGGCGAGCTCCTTCTGCATCACGGCGCGGACACGGCGCAGCGCGCCCATTCGCTAGCCTCCCGCGCCGGCGGCGGCCGGGGCGACGCGCGCCCGGGCCGAAACGCCGGCGGGCGCGGGATCGGTGTGCCGCTCGATGAGCGTTGCGAAGACGTCGTCCATGGACATCCGGATCTCCCGAATCGCGCCGCCCTCGGCGCCGCCGATCGCCGCGGCGATCCGCCGCCGGTCTTCGTCGGGGTTGCGGCTGAATACGTGGATCCGCCGTCCGAGCAGCATCAAGTCGGGATAGATCGGCTCGAGGGCGGCCGCGGCCTCGCGAAAACGGGGAGACAGCACCTCGAGGACCGTCCCCCGGACGGCCACGGCGCGCCGACGGAGCTCGTCCGGCCGGCCGACGCTGACGATGTGGCCGTCATGCATGAAGAGGAGCCGGTCGCAGTGTTCGGCTTCGTCCAGGTAATGTGTGCTGACCAGGACGGTGACGCGCTGGACGCGCGAGAGGGCGCCGATCAATTCCCAGAACTGACGCCGCGCCCGCGGGTCCACGCCCGCGGTGGGTTCGTCGAGGAAGAGGACGCTGGGCTCGTGCATGACCGCCGCCGCGAGCGCGAGGCGCTGCCGGATGCCCAACGGAAGATCGCGGGCGAGCACGTGGCGCCAGTCGCCGAGCCCGACCGCATCGACGGTCGCCCGCTCGCGCTCGATCGCTCGGCGGCGGCCGAGGCCGTAGATCCGCGCCGAGAACCGAAGATTCTCCTGCACCGTCAGATCGCCGTAGAGCGAGAACCGTTGCGACATGTACCCCACCGCGTGCTTGATCGCGTCGACCTGCCGGCTGACGTCGTGTCCGGCCACCCAGCCCCGACCGCCCGTCGGCCGAAGCAGGCCGGCGAGCATCTTCATCGTCGTTGTCTTGCCCGCGCCGTTCGGCCCGAGGAACCCGAAGATCTCGCCGGGCAGCACCTCGAAGGTGACCTCGTTGACGGCGGTCAGCCCGCCGAACCGCCTGGTGATGGCCTCGACCCGGATCGCCGGCTCCGGAGGTATTCCGGCCGCGGACCGGGGAGCCGGCGGGGCGGCCGGCGGCCGCGTGAACGCGCCGACGCGTGTCTCCGGCGACATCAAGGCGACGAAGACATCTTCCATCTTGACACCGTCGGGCGCCGCGGCGCCGGCGGCGGCCTTCAACTCATCGGGGGTCCCCGCGGCCAGGATCCGACCTCGGTGCATCAGCGCGATGCGGTGGCAGCGTTCAGCCTCGTCGAGATACGGTGTGGTGAGGAGTACCGTGATCCCCCGCGACCGCGAGAGTCGGTCGATAATCTGCCAGAAATCCCGACGCGACAGCGGGTCGACGCCGGTCGTCGGCTCGTCCAGCAGCAGCACGTCCGGAAGGTGGATCAAGGCCGACGCCAATCCAAGTTTCTGCCGCATGCCTCCCGAGAGATGCCGCGCGAGACGGCCGGCGGCGGGTGCCAGGCGCATGATCTCGAGCAGGGTCGCGCGATGCTCACGGAACTGTTCCTCGGGGACGCCCCGCAGGTCCGCGAAGAACCGGAGGTGTTCGTCCACAGTCAGGTCGTCGTACAGATTGAGTCCCAATCCCTGCGGCATGTAGCCGATGCGGCGCTTCACACCCTCGGGATTGCGTCGCACGTCAATGCCGTCGACGAACACCTGTCCCCGGTCCGCGAGCAGGACGCCGGCGGCGATCTGCAACGTGGTGCTTTTGCCGGCGCCGTCGGGGCCCAGGAGCCCGAAAATCTCACCCGGCGCGATCGTCAGCGAGACATCGTCAACGGCCGGCGCACGGCGATAGCGCTTGTAGAGTCCGCGGATCTCGACGACCGGTCGGGCATCGGTCACAGGCCCGGCTCGCTCCCGAGCAGGATCGTGCCGTCCGCCGGCATCCCCGGCTTGAGCAGGCCGCCGGGGTTTTCGACGGCCAGCTTTACGGCGAACACCAGCTTGACACGCTCTTCCCGCGTCTGGACGTCTTTGGGCGTGAACTCCGCCTGGTTATGGACCTCCCGGACCTTGGCCGGAAACGGCCGCCCCGGGAACGCGTCCACATACACGCGGGCCCGGTCGCCCAACCGGATCTTCCCGACCAGCGGTTCCGGGATGTAGACTTTGAGCCAAAGTGCTTGGAAGTCAACGAGCACCGCGATCGGACTGCCCGCCTGCACCACCTCGCCGGGATTGGCGACTTTCGTCACCACCACCCCGGAAAGCGGTGCGTAGACGCGTGTTTCGCCAAACCGCGCGCGCTGGACGTCGCGCGCCGCGGCCGCGGCCTGATACTGCGATTGCGCCGCGGCGAGCGCCTTCCGCGCGGCGTCAAGCTGCCGCCCGACGGTCTCGCGCTGGTGCCCGAGGCGCGCCACGTCGAGCGCGCCGGTTCGCGCCATCGCCACCTGGCCGCGCGCGGACGCCACCTGGGCGGACGCCGACTCCAGGCGCGTCCCGGCGATCTCGACGTCCGCGCGGGCGATAGCACCCGACCGCTCGAGCGATTCCGCCCTGGTGAGATCGCGGCGCGCCTGCGCCTCGGCAGCCAGCGCCTGAACCAGCGCGGCCCGGGCCTGCTGTTCCTGCGCCCGCGTCTGTGCGTCGACGAGCGCGATCGAGGTCTCCGCCTGGTTGATCTGCGCCTCAAGAACGCTCACATTGCTGCGGGCCTGAAGGACCTGAGCGGCGGCCGCCTCGACCTGCGCCTCCGCTTGGCGGACCGCGGCGGCGAGGTCGGTGGCGCTCAGCACCGCAATCAGCTGGCCCCGCGCGACGCGGTCGCCCTCGACGACGAGCAGCCGCTCGAGCCGCCCGCCGATCTTCGAGCCGACCGCGACGTCGTCGCCTTCGATGCGGCCGCTCGCCGCGATGGTGTCCGCCGGCGCGGCGGGGCGACCCCACCGGTCCGCCGCCCACGTTCCGAACACCGCGATCGTCAGAACCGCGCCCCCGGCGATCACCATCCAGCGCTTCATCGCATCCCTCCGCCTTGCGCACACGCCCGGCTTTATCGTCTGCCCGGCCGCCGGCCGCGACAATCGGCGGCCCGCCTGAAAGGAGAATCAGGTCCAAGTCGGATCGTTCGTTCGAGTTGCTGGTGCTACCGTGATGCCGAGGGCCGGCGCGAAAAACAATACGGCCGGCCGAAATCCTTCGAGGTGGTGGAGATGGCGCAGCTGGTCGCCCGCGACATCATGAGCAAGGATGTGGTTTCGCTGTCGCCGGGGATGTCGATCGCCGACGCGGCTGACGCGCTGCTGCACTACCGCATTCACGGCGCGCCGGTCGTCGATGCGTCCGAGCAGTTGATCGGGATGATCAGCTTCACCGATCTCTCCGCCCGCCGCGGGGGGACGATCCGGGACGTGATGACCGCGGATGCGGTTTCCGTCTCCGAGGACACGCCGGTCGACGAGATCGCGGCGCTGATGCTCGACCAGATGGTGCGCCGGGTCCCCGTCGTAAGCGGCGGGCGGGTCACCGGGATCGTCAGCGCGAGCGACATCATTCAGGTGTTTCTGAACCTGCACGAAGGCGGGCCGCGCGGGCCCGCGGCGGGAGCGGAGCCGCCGGGCCTCGCGGCGCGGCGGGCCGTGGAGACCGCCCGACCCCGGGTGAAGCGGGGACGCGTGGCGCAGAGGAGGGCCGTTCGATGATGCGCATCCTAGTGGCAACGGACGGATCGCCGCACGCGAAGCGCGCGGCGGAGCTGGCGGCACGCCTGGCGCGCGAGCTCCGGGCGCCGGAAGTCGTGCTCGTCAACGTGGGGCACATTCCCGCCATCGCGCTCGGCGGGCCGGGCGCCGACATGATGGTCGACTACAGCGTGCTGGAGGAGGGCTTCGAAAAGGCCGGCCACGCGATTCTCGCGCAGACGGAAACGGTCTTCCACGGCCTCGACGCGCCGGTGAAGCAGCAGTACCGGCGGGGCGAACCGTCGCACGAGATCCTGTCGGCCGCGACGGAAGCGAAGGCCGACATGATCGTGATGGGCAGTCGCGGGCTCGGCCAGATCGGCGGCCTGATCCTCGGCAGCGTGAGCGAGCGGGTGCTGCACGGGGCGCGGATCCCCGTGATGATCGTGCGGTAGGCGCGGATGCCGACGCCGGTACTCGAACGGCCGCTGCGCGAGGTGCTCTTCCGGTTCGAGGGGAGGCTGGCGCCTCTGGCCCGCGCGGTCGAGCTCGTCGGCTCGTTCAACGATTGGTCCGCGCAGCCGCTCGATCTCGGAACAGACGGCTGGTGGACGCTCGAACTGTCGCTGCGGCCCGGCGAGCACGAGTACTTGTTCCTGGTCGACGGAACGCCGTGGAACGACCCGAACGACGACGGGCGCATGGCGAACCCGTGGGGCGGGCATTATTCGTTGCGGGTGGTGGTCTGACGATGAAGCGCGCGCTGATAACCGCGCGGAAGGCGGCCGCGGAGCGGGTGGTGCAGGCGCTGCGGCGCGGCCGGAAGCCTTTCTACGGCGCCCGGGCGAAAGGATCGCGGCCCAAGGATTTCAAGGACCTGCGCGGGCCCAAAGGCATGCTCTTGAAGGAAGCGGAGGAGCTCGCGCTGGCCGAGGAGGAGACCGCTACCGGGACCCGGCGAGCCCTTTCTCGACCATCATCGACAGCTGCTCGACGCTGAGGGCGCCGGTCGCCTTCTGACCGTTCACCAGGAACGTGGGCGTCGCGGTGACGCCCGCCTGCTGCGCCGCCTTCCGGGCCGCTTCCACGCCTTGGAGCGACTGCGTGGCGGCGAGGCAGTCGCCGAACGCCGAGCGGTCCATCCCGAGGTCGCCGGCCCATCGCTCGAGGCGCGCCGTGTTGTAGGTGCCCGTGTTCTCGCCGCCTTGGTGCTCGTAAAGCACCGCGAAGTACTGCCAGAACTTGCCCCGCTGTTGGGCGCACCAGGCGGCGCGTCCCGCGAGCAGCGATTCCGGCCCGACAAACGCGAGGGTGTGCCAAACGATCTTCGCTTTGCCCGTCGCCGCGTACTTGGCGACGATCGCGGGTTCGGTCTGCCGGACGAACTCGCCGCAGTAGGGGCACTGAAAATCGCCGAACTCGTCGATGGTGACCGGAGCCTTCGCCGAGCCGAGCATCGGCTCACCGCTCGCGCTTGCGCCCTGGGGAACGCCCGGGGGAACGATCTCCGGAGCCGTCTGACCGCCTTGGCGGTTGACTGTGACGAAGATGACGGCCGCCGCGACGACCACCGCAGCGGCGGTGCCCGCGATCCAGAGCCACGTTCGCGGGCGGCGCCGCGGCACCGACGGCCTGCCGGCGCGGGGTGAAGATGGACGGCTCGGGTGCGGTGCGGGACTCATGCCGAGGGGGAGTATAGCACTTCGATGCGGAACCGGCCCGCGGTGAACGCGGACGTCTCCGGCCGTTGGGTGCTGATGACGGCGCTGGCGCTGGCCGGCCTCGCCGATTCGCTGTACCTGACATGGTACCATTACGATCCCGCGGTCCGCGCCTGCTTCGCCGTCCACGGCTGCGAGGCCGTCAACGGCAGCCGCTTCGCCTCGCTCGGCGGCGTTCCGGTCTCAGTGATCGGGGTGGCCGGCTATTTGCTTATTGCGGCAGCGCTCGCCGCGCGGCGGTGGGGACCGCCGTCCGCACGCGGACCCGCCCGGTATGCCACGTACGCGCTGGCCGCGGGAGGGACGGCGTTCGCGCTCTACCTGACCGCGATCGAAGCATTTGTCCTCCACGCGTACTGTACGTGGTGCCTGATCTCCGCGGTCGTCATCACGGCACTCGCCGTCGCGGCGACCGCCGATCTCGCGGCGCCCGGTCAGGCCTGATCGGAACGGGTCCCCGCCGCAGCCCAAAATCCGACTTCGGCCCGATGAAATCGCGGACCGAACCTGCGTTTCATAGGAGCGGACGGCCGCGCCCGGCCCCGCCGCTCGGCGTCCGGAGGCGTGGTATGCTGCACGACGTGGCTCTGCGGCCCAATCCCACCCAGGGGCTTCGCGACGTTCGGGAAGTCGCCGCCTCGATCGGCCTGCTCGAGGCCGACCTCGATCTGCACGGACGGTACCGCGCGAAGATCGCGCGCGACACCGTCGACGCGGCGTGCGCCGCCCCCTCCGGCCGGCGCGGCAAATACGTGCTGGTCTCGGCGATCACCCCGACGCCGCTCGGCGAGGGGAAGACCGTGACCGCGATCGGCCTCTCGATGGGCTTCTGGCGGAGAGGGCACACCGCGGCCGTGGCGATCCGCGAGTCTACGCTCGGCCCGACGCTCGGCGTGAAGGGCGGCGGGGCGGGAGGAGGAGCGGCGCACATCGTGCCGCTCGACGAATGCCTGCTGGGGCTGGGCGACGCGCACGCCGTCGCGAATGCGAACAACCTGCTCGCGGCGTTGATCGATGACGCGCTGATGCGTCGGGCGATCCCGATCGATCCGTCGACGGTGCAGTGGCGTCGGGTCGTCGACATCTCCGACCGGGCCCTGCGCCGCATCGTGACCGGTCTCGGCGGGCACGCCAACGGCGTGCCGCGGGAGACCGGGTTCGACATCACGGCCGCAAGCGAAGTCATGGCCATCCTCGCGCTCAGCCGCGACGGACGGGATCTGCGCGCGCGTCTGGGCCGGATCGTGGCGGGCTTTGACGGGGAGCGCCCGGTCACGGCCGAGCAGCTGCGCGGCGCCGGCGCGATGGCGGCGCTGCTGCGCGAGGCGATCCAGCCGAATCTGATGCAGACCGTGGAAGGCACGCCGGCGTTCATCCACGCCGGGCCGTTCGGCAACATCGCGCACGGCAACTCGTCGATCATCGCCGACCTGGTCGCCCTGCCGCGGGTGGAGTACCTCGTCACCGAGGCGGGGTTCGGCGCGGACATGGGGGCGGAGAAGTTCTTCGACATCAAGTGCCGCGCCTCGGGCCTCGCTCCCGACGCCGCCGTGCTCGTCGCCACGGTCCCGGGCATCAAGAGTCACTCCGGGCGCTACCGGCTCGTCGAAGGCCGGCCCGTGCCGGCGGATCTGTGGCGGGAGAACGTGCCGGACCTCGAGGCCGGCGCCACCAACCTGACCGCGCAGATCCGCAACCTCCGCGCCTTCGGCGTGCCGGTCGTGGTCGCGATCAACCGCTACGAGACGGACGCGCCGGCGGAACTCCGAGCGATCCGGTCGCTCGCGGCCGGCGCGGGCGCCGTGGCCGTCGCCGAGCACTGGGGGTTTACGCAGGGCGGCGCCGGCTGCGTCGGGCTGGCCAACGCGGTGGAGGAGGCCTGCGCCCTGGGGGCGCAGGTCGAGCCGCTCTACCGCCTGGAGGACAGTCCCGAGGCCAAGATCAGGACCCTCGCCGTCCGTCTCTACGGCGCGGCGGACGTCTCGTTCACGCCCGACGCCCGCCGGGACCTGGAGCGGTATGTGAAGGCGGGGTACGGCGGGCTGCCGGTCTGCGTCGCGAAGACGCACCTGTCGCTCTCGCACGATCCGGCGCTCAAGGGCGCGCCGCACGGTTACACCTTCCCGATCCGGGGTGTGCGTCTCGCGGCCGGCGCGGGGTATCTGTACGCGCTCGCGGGGGACATTCTGACGATGCCGGGAATGCCGAGCCACCCGCGCGCGGCGCAGATCGACGTGGACGGAGACGGGCGCGTCACCGGACTCGTGTAGCGAGGTGGACGGCACCCGGGCCCGGCGGTCGCAGACCGCCGGGCCCTCGCATTGTCGCTCCAGATAGTCGTGTTTGCGATTCGGCCCGACGCCGTACCCTCGATACGACGGCCGCCCGATGGTTATACCCCCGGGAGTATCGTACCTTTCGAAGTGTGAGATCGCTGTGACCGTGAGAGGAGGCATCTGCGATGAGTAAGACGATGGAGGCGCCGGCGAAGGCGAACGCCGGGAACGTCGCGACCGGCAAGCTCTCGATCATCATGTTCAGCGGGACCGCGGACAAGTTCATTCCGCTCGGCGTGCTCGCGCAGGGCGCCGCGGCGATGGAGATGCAGGTCAACATCTTCGTGACGGGGTTCAGCCTGCTCGCGTTCACTAAGAAGCCCCACGCCCTGCCGTTTCCGGCGGAATTTGCCGCGATGGCCCCGGCGCTTGCCCAGGGCATGAAGGCCGCCAACGTCCAGCCCTGGGACGCGATGCTCCGGCAGGCCAAGGAGTTGGGCGCCAAGGTCTACGCGTGTTCCATGATGGCCGAGGTGATGGGGCTCAAGCGGGACGACTTCGGCGACCTCATCGACGACGTCGTCGGCGCCGCGACCTTCCTCGAAGCGGCTGAAAACGGCCAGACGCTTTTCATCTGAGGTGGACCATGGACGGTACAACGGCGCCCCGCACCCTGGTAGATTCCCGGGGTTCGTCCTGCCCGGGACCGATCACCGACCTGGCGATGGCCTACCGGCGCTCCAAGGTCGGCGACACGATCGAACTGTGGGCCACCGACCCCGGGGTGAAACCCGACGTGCGCGCGTGGGCCGCCAAGACGAAGAACGAGATCGTCTCGATCGAGGACCAGCCGGACAAGATCGTCACGATTCTCAAGATCCTGCGGCGGTGAGGTGACTCCGATGAAGCGCGTGGTGATCGTCGGAGGCGGCTCGGGCGCCACGATGCTGGCCAACATGCTCGCACAGCGCCGGCGGCGCTTCGAGGTCACCGTGCTCAGCAAGTCGCCGCAGCACATGTTTCAGCCGGCGCTCCTCTACGTCGCCTTCAAGAATGCCGGCCCGAACATCCTGCGCGACGAACGCCGCCTCCTGGACCGCCGCGTGCGGTTTGTTCAGGAACCGGTGAGCCGGATCGACCTGGCGGGACGCACCGTCGCCACGGAGGGGGGCGCCCGGTACGACTACGACGCCCTCGTCGTGGCCACGGGCGTACGGACCGACCCGTCGCAGATCCCGGGTCTCGAGGAGGTCAACGAGCAGTTCGGCAACTATCACAGCAGCGTCGCGTGGGCGCAGAAGGTCTGGGCCGGCCTGGACGCGTTCCGCGGCGGCACGATTGTGCTGGGACAGACCTCGCCGGTGATCAAGTGCCCGCCGTCGCCCGTGGAGGGCATGCTCCTGGCCGAGGAGTTGGTGCGCCGCCGGGGGCTGCGCCGGCGCACGCGGCTCGTGTTCATCTCGCCGTACCCGCGCGCCTACCCGGCGGAACCGATGAACGCCATCGTCGAGCCGATCATGCGCGACCGGGGCATCGAGATCATGCCGTTCTTCGACGTCGACCGAATCGACCCGGCGGCCCGCACGATCTACTCGATCGAAGGCGAAGAGGTGCAGTACGACCTGCCGATTCTCATTCCGCCGTTCGTGGGCGCGGACATCGCCTACGAGCCCGCGGAGGCGCTGGACGCCAACCGGTTCGTCGTGGCCGACAAGGAGACGCTGCGCATCAAGGGCTTCGACGACGCCTTTGCGATCGGCGACGCGACGAATCTGCCCACGTCCAAAGCCGGCGTCGGGGCGCATCTCGAGGCCAAAGTGGTCGCGGAGATCCTTGACGGCGCGCGGGCGCGGTTCAACGGCCGCACGCACTGCGCCGTCGACCTCGCGTACGGGAAGGGCACGTTTGTCGTCGGCTCGTACACGGCGCCGGTCCAGCACATCGAGCCGAGCCGCATCAGCCACATGATGAAGATGATGATGGCCCACATCTACTGGCTCAGCCTGCGCGGATGGCTGGAGCCGATGTTCGATTGGTACTTCGCTCGCACGGATCCCGACCGGCGCGGCCGGACCGCGCCCCCGCCGCGGCAGGCGCGGCCGGCGGCGTGACCGGCTCCGCGCGCGCGAGTGCCGCGGGAGAGATCCGAGCGCGCGGGGCACGATCGAGGGGGGATCTTCTTGCGACGGAAGCACCGCTCAGGGTTCGTCCTCGTCGCGCCGGCGAGGGACGCATGGCGGCAGGCATAACCCCCCTGGAACGGAGGAAGCGGGCGGCGACGCCGGAGCACGCGGCCCTGCTGGCCCGGTTGCGCCGCGTCGAGGGGCAGATTCGCGGCCTCCAGCGGCTGCTCGAGGAAGGCGCGTCTTGCGAAGTCGTGGCTCAGCAGCTCTTTGCCGCGAAATCGGCGCTGGAGAAGGTCGCGGTTCGCCTCCTCGTCACGAATATGCGGCAGTGTCTGACCCGCGAGATGGCCGGGGACGCGACCGCCGGGAAGGCGCTGGACCAAATCGCGGAGGCGTTCGCCCGGCTGGCGTGAGCGTCCGGCCTTCCTCGGCGGCTCCGACACCGTACACGGTGAGGAGGGCGGCCAGCACAAGGCCGAACCCGAGCAGCTGCTCTGCGTGAATCGGCAGGCGGCGTGTTGTCGCGACGAGCGCGGCGGTCACAATCGGCGCCCCGGCCGAGATCGCCGCCACCCCCGTGGCCGAGGCGTGGCGCAGGCCGGCGACCGCGGTGAGCGTAAACGCGAGCAAGATGAGCCCGGTGACGAGGACAAATCCCCATTGCAACCGGGAGAGGTGGGCCGCGGCGGCGAGGCCGCCGGTGGCCGCAAGATAGGCGAAGAGCAGCGCGGCGCCGAGCGCCATTTTGACCGCGACCACCGTCGCGACCGAGACGGTGCGGAGCGCCACCTTGATCAACACGGCGCCCACGGCGAAGAGCACCGTGCCCGCCGCGAGCAGCGGCACCCCGGCGTCGAGGCGCACGTCGTGAACCCGGACGCCGAGCGTCAACCCCGCCGCCAGCACGGCGAGCGCTACGGGGACCGTCCGCGGGAACCGCTCGCCGAGGAAGGCGGCCGCCAGCGCCGCGACCAGCAGAAACTGCGCGTGGCCGATCACCGCGGCCGTCGTCGCCGTGCTGATCTGACGCCCGCGGAAGTCCACGCCGTAGGCGAGGCTGCCCGCGACGAGGGCGATGAGCACGAGCAGGCTCCACTGCGCGCCGTTGAGCCGCGCCAGCTCCGCGCGCCGGGAGCGGCTGACGAGAAACGGCAGCACCACCGCGACGGCGACCACGCCGTTCTTGAGCGCGGTGTACAGCGTGGAGTCCGCAAACATCCGCACGCCGACGTTGTTGACGTAGACGGCGAAGCCGCTGATCACCGCGTTGAGCGCCGCGAACTGATACCCCAGCCGCGGGTCGCGGCCGGTCTCCGCGGTCCGCGCCGCCCCGGCCGTCACGCGGGCGCGCCGGCGCGCTTTGCGGCGAGCCCGGCGTCGAGACGCGACAGCCAGGCCGTCAGGCCCTCGCCGGTTTTCACGGAGACGCGCAGCCCCTCGAGTCCCGGGCGCACCGCCTCGAGGTAGCCGCGCGCCAGCGCTTCGTCGTAACCGGCCGCCTCCGCGAGATCGACCTTCGTGATCACGGCCAGGTCGGCGCCGTGGAAGATCACGGGATATTTCACCGGCTTGTCTTCTCCTTCGGTCACGGAGAGCAGGACGGCGCGCAGGTCTTCGCCGAGATCGTAAGACGCGGGACAGACCAGGTTGCCGACGTTTTCGATGAAGAGCAGGTCGAGCGAGCGGAGATCCCAGCCCTCGAGCGCGCGCTCCACCATCGAGGCATCCAGATGGCACACGGTCCCGGTCGTGATCTGCCGCACCGGTGCGCCGGCGGCCCGCAGGCGCACGGCGTCATGGTCGGTCGCGAGGTCGCCGACCAGGGCGGCGACGCGGACGCGGGTCCCGAGCCGCCTGAGCGTCTCGGCGAGCAGCGCGGTCTTGCCCGCGCCGGGGCTCGACACGAGCGTCACCACGCAGACGCCGGCGTCCGCGAACCTCGCGCGCAGCCCGGCGGCGAGGGCGTCGTTTTTCGCCAGCACGTTCCGGCGGACATCAACGATCCGGGGCATCGTCGTCCACCTCCAGGGCCGTCAGCACGATTTCCCGTCCGCGTACGACGTCGCCCGCGGGCGCGCCACACACCGGGCAGCGGAACCGGAGCGGCTCTTCGAGGATCCGCTCGGCCCCGCAGGCGGCGCAGAAGACGGTGACCGGTACGCGCTCGACGACGAGCCGCGCGCCGTCGACCGGCGTCCCGCCGGCCGCGAGGTCGAACGAGAACCGCAGGGATTCCTCGACGACGCCGGCGAGCGCCCCGAGGCGGACGTGGACGGCTTCAACGCGCCGGCCGCCGATCTCCCCGGCCCGCTCCGCGGCCAGCTCGACCAGGTCCACGGCGATCGACAGTTCGTGCACGGCCGCTCCCTCCTGCGCGGCCTACGGCCGGGCCTCCGGGCTTCCGGCGTCGACCTGCGCGAGCGCCCCGTCCTCCAGCTCGTCGAGCAGGCGCAGGGTCTCGGCGGCGTCGGCCTCGCTGATCCGCTCCAGCGCGAGCCCGAGGCTCACCAGCACCCAGTCGCCCGGCCGCGCGTCGAGGAGGCCGAGGCGGACCGTCCGCGGGATGCCGCGGACGTCGACGCGGGCCGTGCGCGCGGCGCCGTCGACGATCTCCAGGATCTTACCGGGCAGCGCGATGCACATGCGCGACCTCCTCGAGGCCGAGGCCCACCGCGCGGTCGAGGGCGCGCTCGACCTCGGGCGACAGGATCCCGCCGGTGTCGAAACGCGCGCCCTCGATCGCGATGACGACGAGGCGCCGCGGCAGCCGCCCCAGCGCCTCGCCGAGCGCAATCGCCTCCGCGACACCGAGGCCGTGCGTCGATCCGGTGCGCCGGCCGGCGCCCAGGGCCGCCGCGACCGCCGCCGGCGTGCCCCCGGCGCCGCCGAGGCGGCGCACCGTGCCGGGCGCCGCGCCGGACCGCATCGCGTCGAGCACGATGACGGTGTCGACCTCCCGCCAGACTTCGAGGAGCGCCGTCCCGTCGCCGATCGCGTCGAGCAGCGTGACCGGGACGTTCGCGGCCTCGCCGAGCCGCTGCGCGGCGGCGAGGCCGGCGCCGTCGTCCCCGCGGAACCGGTTCCCCACGCCCACGACGCGCACGCGGAGGTCGGCCGGCGGACCGCCGGCCGACTCCGGGACCGGCAGCCGTGAAATCGAAGCCGACCACGACGAAATCACAGCCGGTTCGTCACCCACGGTCGACGTGGAGACGCAGGAAGTGCGTGGCGCAGGAGATGCACGGATCGTAGTTGCGGACGGCCTGCTCGCAGCGGAGCGTGAGGCGGTCGTCCGGCAGCGCGAGCGACCGCTGCACGATCTCGCGGAGGTCCGCCTCGATCTGCGCCTGGTTCTGTGACGTGGGCGGCACGATGCGCGCGTCCTGAATGAGGCCGTGCTCGTCGATCGCGTAGCGGTGGTACAGAATCCCCCGCGGCGCCTCGGTGCACCCGTGCCCCGTCGCCCCGGGCGCCGGCCGCGCGTCGGCGAACGGCCGCGGCGGGGGTTCGTAGCCGGCGATCAGGCGCAGCGCCTCGTCGCAGGCGTAGACGAGCTCGACCGCGCGGACGATGATGCTCCGGAACGGGTTCCGGCACGCCGGCCCGAGGCCCGCGTCGCGCGCGGCGGTCTTCGCGGGCCCGGAGAGCGCGTCGAAGTTCAGGTTGTAGCGCGCGAGCGGGCCGACGAGATACGAGCTTCCGGTGCGAAGGCGCGAATGCAGCGCGTTGGAGCGTTCGACGTGCTCTTCCACGAAGTGCTCGAGGTACTCCGCGACCGCGAGGTCGAGCCCGCCGCTGCTTACGATGCGGCCGTCGTCGATCGGGTACTCTGGGGCCGGCACGCCGGACGGCCGCAACGCGACGAAGTCGTACGGCTGCTCGAAGTCCGGAAACTCGAAACCGCCGACCCACCGCGCGGTCGCCACGGCGTCGTCGCGGGCCCGCCGGAGGCGGTCGGCCATGCCGTCCAGCTCCGCCCGCGAGGGGGCGCGGTAGAATCCGCCGACGCGCACGTTGATGGGATGGATTTCCCGGCCGCCCACGAGGCGCATCAGCTCGTTGCCGGCCTTCTTCAGCGCGAGCCCGCGCTCCGCGATCTTCGGATGATCGCGCGCCATCTCGACGATGCTTGCGTAGCCGAGGAAGTCCGGCGCGTGCAGCATGTAGATGTGCAGGGCGTGGCTCTCGATCCACTCGCCGCAGTAGAGCAGGCGCCGCAGCGCCCGGATCTGGCCGTCCACGCGCACGCCGCAGGCATCTTCCAGCGCGCGACACGCGCTCATCTGGTAGGCGACCGGGCAGATGCCGCAGATGCGTGCCGTGATGTCGGGCGCTTCGGTGAAGGCGCGGCCGCGCAGGAAGGCCTCGAAGAACCGCGGCGGCTCGTAGATATCGAGGCGCACTTCGGCCACCCGAGCGCCCTCGGTGCGCACGTACAGCGCGCCCTCGCCCTCGACCCGGGCGAGGGCGTCGACCTTGATCGTGCGGCGCTTAGCGGGCATCGGTGTCACCGGCCGTCGCGTCGTCGGACACGCCGCCGCCGGCGGGCACTTCCGGCGGGGTCCCAAGCGCCTCGGCCGCCTTCCGGAACGGCTCCCGGTGGCCGTTGATGCCGCGATAGGCGCGCGCGATCGCGGCGTCCGGCACGCCGAGGTGACGCCACCAGCCCGTGAGCGAGGCCGTGTTGGGGCTCTCCATCGGCCCGTAGCACCCGTAGCAGCCCCGGTCGTAGGCGGGACAGATGGCGCCGCATCCGGCGTGCGTCACCGGGCCGAGGCAGGGCGTGCCGCGCGCGACCATCACGCACACGGTCCCGCGCCGCTTGCACTCGACGCAGACGCTGTGGTTGCGGACCTGGGGCGCGCGCCCCTGGAGATGGGCGCCCAGCACCTCCAGCAGCTGCGCCTTGTTGATGGGGCAGCCCTGGAGCTCGAAGTCGACCTTGACGTGCGCCGAGATCGGGGTCGAGGTTGCGAGCGTCTTGATGTAGTCGGGCCGCGCGTAGACGGCGCGGGTGAACTCGTCGACGTCCTGAAAGTTCCGGAGCGTCTGGATCCCGCCCGCGGTTGCGCACGCGCCGATCGTGACGAGGAAGCGCGACGCGCGCCGGACCTGCCGAATCCGCTCGGCGTCGTGCGCCGTGGTGATCGACCCCTCGACGAGCGAGACGTCGTAGGGCCCCCCGACGGTGCCCCGCGACGCCTCCAAGAAGTACGCGATGTCGACCCGGCCGGCGAGGGTCAGCAGTTCGTCTTCACACGACAGCAAGGTGAGCTGGCACCCGTCGCAGGACGCGAACTTCCAGACCGCGAGTGTCGGCCGGCGCGGCCGCTGAGCGCCCGCCGGCGCCCGGGCGGCCCGGGCTCGGCGTTTCGCCGGGGCACGACGTCGCGCGGCCATCAGAACTCCCGTACCCCGAGAAACGGCG